>JAKAGJ010000262.1 GCA_021815655.1 Deltaproteobacteria bacterium
GGCGGCCGTGCTCGGCGTGGCCGCCGCGCCCGCCCCGGCTGGGCGGAGAAGGCGGGGCCGGCGGCTGTTGGCCCAGGGCGATGAGTTCCTCGGGCGTGCAGGTCACCTCGCGGCCGTCGCTCAAGAGCACCGTCACCTTGCGCTCCAGCACGTTCTGCCGGAGAACCTTGGCCTCCAGGTCCGGGCTCAGGGTCAATCGCTTGCCCAGCTTGGGCAGATCGCGCTTCAGGTGCTGGTAGGTCTCGAACTCGTAGGTGAGGCAGCACATCAGGCGGCCGCAGAGCCCGCTGATCTTGGTGGGGTTCAAGGAGAGGTTCTGCTCCTTGGCCATCTTGACGCTCACCGGCTCGAAGTCCTTGAGGAAGGTGGCGCAGCAGAGCTCGCGGCCGCAGGAGCCCAGCCCGCCCAGCAGCTTGGCCTCGTGGCGCACCCCGATCTGGCGCATCTCCACCCGGGTGCGGAAACGGGCCACCAAGTCGCGCACCAGTTCGCGGAAGTCCAGCCGCCCCTCGGCCGTGAAGTAGAAGATCATCTTGGATCGGTCGAAGAGGCACTCCACCTTGACCAGGTTCATGTCCAGCCTGCGGGTGACGATGCGCTCCTGGCAGTGCTGGTAGGCCTCCTTCTCCAGCTTGTCGTTCTGCTCGAGCTGACTCCGGTCCTCGGGCGTGGCCAGGCGATAGACCTGTTTCAGGTTCTGGTCCTGGGGCCTGAGTTCCACCTCCATCTGGGGGCGCGGTCCCTGCACCACCTGGCCCAAGGCCAGGCCCTGCTCGGTCTCCACGATGACCATGTCGCCGGGGCTCAGCACGAAGTGCCCGGCGTCAAAGTCATAGACCTTGCAGCCGCGCTGGAAGCGGACCCCCACCACCTTGCCCATGTATATCTCCCCGGGCCCCGGGGGCCCGTCGCGCGCTCGGCGCGGTCGTCGCTGTCGGGCCGGGCGCGGCGCGCCCGGGGGGCGAATGTGGCCCCATGAATATCTTTACACTCTAAGCGGCTGTTCTGCCAGGGCTAAGACGCCGGCATCGCGCCGTGCAGGCCCTGTAGCAGCACGGCCACGGCCAGCTCGGGGGCGGCGTTGGCCAATACCTGGGACTGGCAGGCGCGCACCAGGCCGAAGCCCCGGCTGGCCGCCTCCAGGTCCAGGCCCCGGAACTCCACCCCGGCCCGGGGCAAGAGGGCCGCCTGGGGCCGGCCGGCGGCCTGGGCCGCGCCGTCGCGGAAATACAGCGCCAGCAGGTCCAGGGCCTCCACCAATCCCTGGCGGTCCAGGCGCTCGCCGCCCCGGAAGGGGGCCACCAGCTCCTCGGCGAAGGACCAGTCGCCCAAGGGGCCGGCCGGGGCCTGGATGTGTTCGAGCAGGCGCTCCAGGGTTTGGCGCAGGCGGGTCTGGTCCAGCTCCAGGGCCCGGCCGAGGGAGCCGGCGGCCAGAGCGGCCCGCAGGCTGGCCGCCTGGGGCTCCAGCCCCCGCCGCGTCAGCTCGCCAGCGATCACCTCCTCGGTGAGCGGCAGGAAGTTCACCCGGCGGCAGCGGCTGACCAGGGTGGGCAGTATCTCGCCGGGGTCCTGCACGGTGAGCACCAGGATGTTGCCCGGCGGCGGCTCCTCCAGGGTCTTGAGGAGCACGTTGGCGCTGCTGGGGTTCATCTGCTGGGCCTGGCGGATAAGCACCAGGCGGGTGCCGCCGCCAAAGGGCGCGAAGGACAGGGCGCGGATCATCTCGCGCAGCTCGTCCACCTTGATCTGGGCCGAGGCCTGGTCGTTGGGCGGGGCCAGCACCAACAAGTCCTCGTGCTGGCGGGCCAAGGCCCGGCGGCAGGGGCCGCAGACCCCGCAGGCCGTCTCGCCGCCCCGGTCCTCGCAGTTCAGGGCCTGGAAGAGCTTCAGGGCCGTGGTGCCCCGGCCGGTGCCCAGGGGCCCCACGAAGAGGTAGGCGTGGGCCAGGCGGCCGGCGGCCATCTCGGACTCCAGTTGGGCCACGGCCCGGCGCTGGCCAAGGATGCCCTCAAGCCGCATCGAGCCCCGCCTTCCAGGCCACCACCCGGGGCTCCACCAGCCCCCAGAGCACTCCGGCCACCGCCTCGGGCCCCTGACCGGCGTCCACCACCAGCCAGCGCCCCGGCTCGGCCGCGGCCTGGTCCAGGAAGCCCTGGCGCACCGCGCGGTGGAACTCCAACCCCTGGGCCTCCAGGCGGTCGGGCAGCAGCCCCAGCCCACCTTGGCGTTGAAGCACTCGCTTTAGACCTAGCGCCGGGTCCAGGTCCAAGAGGATGGTCAGGTCGGGCCAGAGGTCGCCGCAGACCCAGCGGTTGAGCTGGCGCACCCACTCCCAGCCCAGGCCGCGCGCCCGGCCCTGGTAGACCTCGCTGGAGTCGGCGAAGCGATCGCAGACCACCACCATGGGCTGCTCAAGCAAGGGGGCCAGGTGACGTTCCACGTGCTGGGCGCGGTCAGCCAGATAGAGCAACAGCTCGGTGCGCTGGGAGGGGGCCTCGTGGGCCAGCTCGATCAGGAGGGCCCGCAGCTCCACGCCCAGCGGCGTGGCCCCGGGTTCGCGGCTGCCCTGGGCCCGCAGGCCCATGTCGCGCAGGCGCTTGAGAAGAATGAGCTGTTGGGTGGACTTGCCCGCCCCCTCCCCACCCTCCAGGGTGATGAAAAAGCCGCGCCGGGCGGCCGGGGAGGCTTCGCCCATGGCCTAGCCCTCGCCCTGGCCGCCGGGGGCCCGGTCAAACAGTCCCGGCAGGCAGGCCGTCGGCTGGGCGGCGCGCTCGGGCTCGTCGGCCGGCTGGGGGGCGTCCTGGTCCCAGGCGATGGGCCCGGTGTAGATATGCCGTTCGAGCAAACGATGGAAGCTGCTCCAGCGGGCCTCGCCGTTGCCGGCGGCGATGGCCTCCCTGACCATGGCCGTCTTGGCGTCCAGGTCGTCGACCTGGTGCAGGGCCAGGGCCTCGGCGGTCTTGGGCTTCTGGGGGCTGCCGAACTCCTCGGTGCCGTGGTGGCTGATCAGCATGTGCCGGAGCTGGCCGGCCAGGGCGGGCGGGAAGCCCTTGAGCCGGGTCAGGCGGGCGTCCAGCATGCGCACCCCCAGCACCACGTGCCCCTCCAGGCGGCCGGCGTCGCTGTAGTCGAGCGGCGGGCCCAGCACCAGTTCCTCGGTCTTGCCGATGTCATGCAGGAGCGCCCCGGCCAACAGGAGGTCGCGGTCCAGGTGGGGGTAGTGGCCGGCCACCAGGAGGGCCAGCCCGGCCACGCTGGCGGTATGCTCCAGCAGACCGCGCACATAGGCATGATGGGCCGCCTTGGCCGCCGGGGCGCGCTCAAAGGCGCGGCGGAACTCGGGGTCCTCGAAAAATACTTTGAGCAAACGCTTGATATGGGGCTCGCGCACCCCCGCCCGCGTCGTCTCCAGCCGCTCCCAAAGCTCGGCCGCCGTGTGGGGGCTGGCCGGCAGGAACTGGCTGGGGTCCACCTGGGGCTGGGCGCAGAGCGCCGTCAGCACCAGTTGGGTCTGGCCGTTGTACACCTGCACCCGGCCGGCCACCCGCACCGCCATGCCCGGCGCCACGGGGCCCAGCAGCTCTTCGGCCTGTTCCCAGAGCTTGGCCTCCACCTCGCCGCTCTGGTCGGCCAGGCGCAGGGCACCATAGGGCTTGCCGCCCTTGGTGGTGAAAACCTGCTTGCGGGCCAGCAGGTAGACCTCGTCGACCGCCTGGCCCTCGCTCAAGGCCGCCAGGTCCTGGCGCCCCCCGCTCACGATAGCTCCCCCCGGGCCGCCTTGACGGCGTTGATGAAGATGGCCAGCCCGGCCCCCGCCGCCTTGGGGTCCAACTCGCGGCCGCGCCGCCGGGCCTTCTCCCGGTTGAGCGTCCAGTCCGGGTGCTGGCTCAGGCGATAGAAGCCCTCGGGGTGCGGCATCAGGCCGAAGACCCGGCCGCTGGGGTCGCATATGCCCGCGATATCATTGGAGCTACCGTTGGGGTTGGCCGGCCATTTGCCCCCCGCCGGCCGCCCCGAGGCCGTGGCGTAGCGCAGCGCCACCATGCCTTGCGACTCCAGCCGCTCCAGCACCGCCGGCTCGGCCACCAGCTTGCCCTCGCCATGGCGCACCGGCAGGGCCAGGCGCTTCAACCCCCGCGTGAACAAGCAGCGGCTATCCGCCTCCACGGCCAGCTCCACCCAGCGGTCCTGGAAGTTGCCGCAGTCATTGGCCATCAGGGCCACGCCGCGCTCCCAGCTCCCGTCCAGCATGGGCAGCAGGCCCAGGTTCACCAGGGCCTGGAAGCCGTTGCAGATGCCCAGCACCAACCCGCCCCGCCCCAGGAACTCACGCAGTTGCTCGCCCAGGTGGTTGGCCAGCCGCGTGGCCAGCAAGACCCCGGCCCCGTGGTCGTCGCCCCAGGAGAACCCGCCGTCGAACACTAATATCTGGTAGCCCGCCAGGCTCTCGCTGGGCCTTGCCTGCGCCGTGCCCGTCAGGTCGCTGATGTGCACCCGCTTGGCCTCGGCCCCGGCCAGGGTCAGGGCGTGGGCGGTCTCGATATCGCAGTTCAGG
>JAKAGJ010000263.1 GCA_021815655.1 Deltaproteobacteria bacterium
GAGCCAGGGCCGCACCGCCCGCCCCGCGCCGCCGCCGGCCCCCCGGCCGGTGCGCCACGCCTTGCCGGAGCCGGGGACCTCGCCGGCCATGGTGCTCCTGGACCGGGGCGAGTTCGCCGCCGCCGCCGGCCACTTCGGCGAGGCCGAGCGCCTGTGGCGCCAGGCCCTGCAACTGCGCCCCGGCTGGTCGGTGGTGCAGCGTCGCCTGCACGAACTGCCCCAGCGCCGGGCCTCCTTCCCCACGGACATCAGCCAGAACGAGGCCCGCCGCCAGGCCCGCCTGGCCTTCGTGCAGGGCGTCACCGAGTTCAACGCCCAGCGCTACGACCAGGCCCTGGAGCAGTTCCACCGCCTGCTGGCGGTCTTTCCCGCTGACCAGGAGGGGCAGAACTACCTGCAACTGACCTTGCAACAGATGGACCTGGTGAGCGGCGGCAGCCTGTCGGTCAACAGTCAGCCGGCGGCGGAGGTCTTTCTGGATGGCCAGTCCAGTGGCTTCACGCCCCTGTTTCTGGAGTGGGTGCAGGCCGGCACCCACCATGTGGAGGTGCGGGCCTACGGCGACAGCCAGGCCAAGGACATGGTGATATCCGGGCGCTCCAGCGCCGAGGTGAGCTTTTTGCTGGTGGGCGCCGACCTGGCGGTGAATTGCCAGCCCTGGGCCGAGGTCTATCTGGACGGCGCGCCCACGGGGCGCACGCCCATCACCCTGGAGAACCTGGTGCTGGGCCCCCACCAGGTGCGGGTGAGCCGCCCGGGCTTCCAGGACCAGGAGCAGGAAGTGATCCTTAACCTGCACCAGACCCAGTCCGTGAGCTTCACCCTGAGCCCGCGCTAGCCAAGGAGGAACCCATGCTCCCCGTCATTGGCGGTTGGTGGGCGGCGCGCGGCGCGGCCCTGGCCCTGTTGCTGGTCCTGCTGCTGACTGCGTCCTGGGGGCTGGCCTCGGGGGTGAAGGCCAGCAACACCCCCGAGCTGGTGCGCCAGGGCAGCGAGCTGTACCTGGAGGCCCGCTACCAGGAGGCCCAGGAGGTGCTGCGCCAGGCCTTGTCCCAGGTGGGCCTGAGCCGGCCCCAGCGCGCCGAGGCCCAGTACTGGCTGGGGCTGACCTATCTGGGGCAGGGCTATCAGTCCTACGCCCTGGAGGCCCTGGTGGAGGCCCGGCGCCTGGACCCCAACCTGCTCCCCGACCCACAGGTGATGTCGCCGGAGGCCCAGGCCCTATGGCAGCAGGCCGCCCCGGGCAGCGCCCCCCCGGCCTCCTTGTCCCCGGCTCCCGCCGCGCAGGCCCCCGCGCCCGCCACCCCCGCCCCGGCACCAGAAACCTACAGCCAGGCTCCCCAAGGGCCGTCGACAGCCCCGGCGCCCGGCGGCTACGATCAAGCGCCCCAGGGGCCTGCCCCGGCCCCGGCGCCGGACACCTACAGCCAAACCCCGGCCACCGGCGGCTACGGCCAGGTGCCCCAGGACTTTAGCCAAGCGCCGGCCCCCGACACATACGGCCAAGCCCCGGCGTCCGGCGGCCAAGCCCCGGCCCCCGACACCTACGGCCAGGCTCCCGTGCCCGGCGGCCAAGCCCCGGCGCCCGGTTTTCAGGAAACCCCCGTGCAGGAGCCGGCGTCACCTCCGCCGCCGCCCACGGTCTGGGTGAGCCAACTGCTCACGGCCCAAGGCATGAAGGGCGGCCGGCCCCAGGGCGTGCGCTCGGTCTTCAGCCCCCAGGACGAGACCATCTACCTGTGGTTTGAGCTGCACGACGCCAGCGAACCCCTGGAGCTGCGGGCGGTGTGGACCTATCTGGAAGGCGAGCCCCAGGAGATCGCCCAGAGCCAGACCCGCGCCCAGGCCGGCGATACCTGGGGCCTGTTCACCTGTTCACTGCGACCGGGGCAGAGCTGGCCCCAGGGGCGCTACCGGGCGGAGATATTTTTGGGCGACTACCCCCTGGGCGCGGCCTTCTTCAGTATCCAATAAAAGCGGCAGCCCGCCGGGCCTTGGGGCGCGGCGGGCTGCCGGATTGTCTTTCAGGCCGGGCCTAGTGGTGGCCGCACTGCCCCGGAGCGTGGCTCTGGCAGACCTGGGCCGGGCCGAAAACCCGGGCCTGGCCGGCGGCCACCAACTCGGCGGCCTGACGCACCGTGGGCGCGCCCTCGTTGAAAAAGACCTGGATGCCCACCTGCTGCAAGCCGGCCAGGGGACGGGCGCCCATGCCGCCGGCCACCAGGGCCTCCACGCCGGCCTGCTTGAGCATCATCACCGGGGCCAGGCAGCCGCCGGCGGCATGCTCCTGGTTGGGCAGCACCCCCACCTCCGCGATGCCCTGGGGCGAAAGCTCCAGCAGGGTGAAGGCCGGGCAGTGACCGAAGTGGGGAGACAAATCGGCGTCCAGGCCGCCGGGGTTTTGGCTGGGGATGGCGATTTTCATGGCTGAGACTCCTTTGCTGATCTGGGAGGGGAAGGGCCGGCCGCCAGCTTTCCCCACGATAAACCTAACGTTTTCAGGCCATTTAAAGCTACCCTCCGAGCCGGCCCCTGTCAAGGCCCCCCTCAGGCCTTGACCCGGGGCCGCGCCGGGCGTAGCAATAGACCCTGGGACGTCCCTTAACCCTACACTGTCAGCCAGAAGGCCTCATGCCATGACCCCCCCCACGCCCCAGCCCTCGGCCGCCGTGATCCTCCTGGACCCCCAGCGGGGCCAGGGCGAGCCCTTCGGCGTCTTTTTGCTGCGCCGCCGCGCCCAGAGCAGCTTCATGCCGGGCCGCTTCGTCTTTCCCGGCGGGCGGGTGGAGCCCGGCGACGGCCAGGACCCCCGCTCGCCGGCGGCCCTGCAAACCTGCGCCCTGCGCGAGCTGTGGGAGGAGGCGGGGGTGATCCTGGCCAAGGGCCGGGAGGGCGCGGCCCCGGACTGGCCCCCGGACGCCGCCCGCGCCGCCGCCCGGCGGGCCTTGCAGGAACAGGGCGCGCCCCTGGACCAGGTCCTGGCCGGCCTGGGTCTGGCCCCCCATCCCCAGGCGCTGACCCCCTACGCCCGCTGGATCACCCCCCTGGCGCGGCCTCAGCGCTTTGACACCCAGTTCTACCTGGCGCTGATGCCCGCCGGCCAGGAGGCTGACAGCGATCAACTGGAAACCAGCGAGGGACTGTGGCGAGGACCGGCCCAAGCCCTCATGGAGAACCAGGAAGGGCGGGTGGAACTGGCCCCGCCCCAGGTGCGCATCCTGGGAGAGTTGGCCGCCTGCCCCAGCCTCAAGGACCTGCTGGCCCGGCCCGCGCCGGCCCAGCCGGTGCTGCCGGTGCTCTGGGCCAGCGGCGGCCAGCGCCTTATCCTGCTGCCCGGCGACCCCGACTACGCCGCCCAGGCCCCGGCCGACCCAGAGCGGCCGGGGAGCCCCTGCCCGGCCCACCAGGCCACTCGCCTGCTGCACCAAAAGGGGCGCTGGCTGCCTTACCAGGCTGCTTGTTGATTGATGATGGCTTAGGCGGCGATGGTCTTGGCCAGGCGCAACAGGTTGGTATCACCCTGGCGCTGGTAGCTGACCTGATCCATGACCTGGCGCACCAGGTGGATGCCCAGCCCCCCCACCGGGCGCTGGCGCAAGTCCTCGGCCAGGTCCGGCGCGGCGGCGGCCAGGGGGTCGAAGGGCTGCCCCTGGTCGCGGAACTCCATCACGAAGCTCTGCCCCGCCACCCCGCAGTCCACCCGCACCTGCCCCCCGCCCCGGGGGTAGGCGTACTTGACGATATTGGTCAGCACCTCCTCGGCGGCCAGGTCCACCCGGTAGAGGTCATGGGGCTCCAAGCCGGCGGCCTGGGCCTGGCCATTGACAAACTCCAGCAGGGTCTCCAGGTGCTCCGGGTCGGCCGGCAGGCTTAAGCGGGCCAGGGCCTCAGCGCTCACGGCCGGCACTTCTGGTTTTGGTGGCAGGGGCATGGTCAACCTCGGCATGGGCGTGGTACCCGCGGCCGGGCTGCCTCCCAGCCGGCGCACACCTTGAGGATGCCTGAAAAACGCGGCGGCGGCAACAATTAGGCGGGGCAGGCTCTCGCCTCCAGGCTGATGCTCTCGCCGGCGGCGGCGACGCGGTCGCCGCCGGCGCGCTTGGCCTCGTACATGGCCAGGTCGGCGCGCATGGTGAGCCCCTCGGGGCGCTCGCCCTTTACGTACTGCGCCACCCCCAGGCTCAAGGTCACCGGCCGCATCCCCTGGCAGGGCCGGGACAGGGCCTGGGGCCAGCGGGCGTTGAAGGCCTCCCGAAAGCGCTGGCCCGCCACCAGTCCCTCGCTGAGGCTGGTTTCCACCAACAGCACCATGAATTCGTCGCCCCCGAAGCGGAAGGCGTAGTCCTGGCCGCGCAAGAGGCCGCGGGCGCACTCGCCCACCAGGCGCAGGATGCTGTCCCCCTCCTGGTGGCCGAAGTTGTCGTTAAAGGGCTTGAAGTGATCCAGGTCGAAGCAGATTATGGACAGGGGCCGGCCGTAGCGCTCGCTGCGGGCCACCTCCTCGGCCAGCACGCAGTGGAAGTGGCGGCGGTTGGCCAGCCCGGTCAGGCCG
>JAKAGJ010000264.1 GCA_021815655.1 Deltaproteobacteria bacterium
AAAGGCCGGCCGCGCCGGCACGCTCAGTACTTGGCCTTGCCGGCGGAAGGAAAGGCCGGCGATCTCATCCAGCGGGGGTGCGCCCTCGTCGCCCCGCAAATGCCGGGCCAATTCCGCCAAGGGCTGGGAGCCGTAGCCCGAAACCACGAAGTCCACGCTGGGCTCGTCCAGGATTTCGGCGGCGTTGAAGGTCGCGTGGGGTCCGCCCCATACCACCTTGACCTGGGGCCAGGTCTTTTTCAGCCAGCGCGATATGTCCATGGCGTTGATGATCGGCGAGCCGGTGAGCACGCTCACCCCCACCAGCAGGGTGCGGTCCGACATCTTTTGCCGGATGCGCTCCCGCCATTCATCGGGATTCAGGCGCACGTCCACCAGGTCCACGGCCAGGCCGGCCTTGAGAGAGTCAATGGCCACGTAGAGCAGGCTCAGAGGCAGGTGCCGCACCAGGGAGCCCGACATCCCCAGCTTGGGATAGACCAAAAGCAGGCGGTCAGCTTTCATTTCAGTAGGTGCCGCCTTCCTTGCCCGCGGCCGACAGCCTGAGGAATATCCGGGTCATGGGCATGATGGAGATGCCTATCATGCACACCAGGGTCAGCAGGGAACAGATGACGTGCAAGCCCAGTTGCCAGGCCAGCCCCAGGACGCCCAGCCCGGCTACCAGCAATACCAAGGAATTAATGACTACCCCCAGCAACAGGAAGATCATGGACAAACGGTAGGGCTGGAAGAGATTGGCCATGAGAAACACGTAGGAGAAGGTGCGCACGGCATCGCGCAGAATGGCCACCTTGGAGGACCCGATGCGGGAGCCGTATTCGATGGGCTCAAAATGCACGCTGCGATGGGTGAGCAGGAACAGGAGCGTCAAGGAGGTGGTGAAAGAAAACGTGGGGCATAGCAGCGGACGAAAACTAAGGATGTCGGTCTTGTGGAAAATCCTGAAGCCGCTGTTGAAATCCGGGGCCTTGGCGCTGGTGAAGTAGGCGATGATCAGCCCCAGCAGCCGCCGCAGCAACAGGCTTTTGCGGGTGGTGTTGGTATCCTCCCAGATGCGTTGGCCGATGACCATGTCGTGCCGGCCGGCCAGTTCGATCATCTTGGGCAGCATGGCCGGGGGGTAGGTGCCGTCGGCGTCCATGATGGCCACCACCGGGTATTTGGCCACGGTCATGCCGTTCATGATGGCGTTGCCATAGCCCAGATTGGTGGGGTGCGAAAGCACCATGGCGCCGGCATCGAAGGCCTTTTGGCGGGAACTGTCGCTGGACCCGTCGTCCACCACGATGACCTCGTAATCAACGCCGGTGGGGTCCAGGTAACGCTTGACCTCCTCGACGGTTTGCCCCACGGCATCTTCCTCGTCCTTGCAGGGGATGACCACGGAAAGGCCGGACAAGGCCCCTTGCATGTAGGTCAATTTACGCTCGGTACAGTCTCCCACGTGCTTTTCCCGTTCTGCCCATGGCAAAAGTGCGATGCTGGCTAGCAGCTTATCCTCGGCGTTCGGCCATTGCCAGCAATTGATAGCCCCTAGCCGGCAGGCACATGAAAAATGAATAATACACCAGGGCGCTGACGATCTTCTGCCAGGGGCCGTAGCTGCCCTGACCCAGGAAGGAATCGCACATGCGCTGGGGGGAGAGGTTGATGAGGTGCTTGTAGAGGTTGAAAAAAGGGAACCCCCACTGCTGAATCTTCAGCGGGCGAAGTCCTGCCTCCACCAGCGCCGATTCTATGTCCTTGGGGGTGAAGTGCCTGACATGCCCCACCATCATGTCGATGGGGAATACGGGGCCGCAGGGCACGGAGAGCAGGAGCCATTTGCCGGTCATCTCGGCCAGCCTGGAGATGGCGTCGCGATAATCCAGGCAATGCTCCACCAGTTCCATGCACACCACGGCATCGAATCTCCGGGGCAGGACTTCCTGATTCAGGTCCAACACATGAAAGGCGATATCCGAACCACCTCGCCGGTTGGCCTCAATGACCATGGAAGAAATATCGGCACCGGCCAATTCCCGCACGCCCAGTTGGCGGGCGGCCTGCCACAGGAAAACGCCGTTGCCGCAGCCCACGTCCAGCAGGGAATCAAGGCGCAGTTCCTTCATCCAAGACAACAGCATCCGCCGCCGGAAGCGGGGAGCGGGAGAGAATCGCACCATGTCGTCCCACTGTCGCCAGGCCTGATTGTAGAATTCGCTCAAGTCGCGTCGGTCTGTCGACATTGCAGGCTCCAGTTGACATACTGCAAGATGCCCAGCAGGACGAATCCGCCCTCCACCCGGCCTTGCCGGTGCTCCTGCCAGAACTTGTCCACCTGGTCCCACCTCAGGCCATCCACCTTGGCCCGGGCGGTTTGCAGGTAATCGCCAAAAACCTCGGCCATGGGGCCGGGCTCCCGGAACCAGCGGTCCACGGGTGGCAGGAATCCGGCCTTGGGCCGGCGCAGGGCCTCCTTGGGGGCCTGGGGGGCAATGGCCTGGCGCAGGATGCGCTTGCCCTGGCCATGGTGTCTCTTGGCCTGGTCCGGCAGGGTCAGGGAAAACTCCACCAAGGCCCGGCCCAGCAGCGGCACCCGCACCTCCAGGCCGTGGGCCATGCTCATGCGGTCCACCTTGGCCAGGATGCTGGGCAGGTGAAACAGCAGGTCCGCATGCTGGCGGGCCGTGAGATAGGAGCGCCCGGCCGGCACCTGCCCCAGCAGGGCGGCGTATTCCCCCACCGCATCGACGTCTTGGGTCTGTCGCCACAGACCAGGGTCGTAGAGCCTGGCCTTGACCTCCTGGCTCATGATGCGGCGAAAGCTGGCGTGGTCGCGGCCCCGGCCCTGTTCGGCGGCGGACAGCAGGCGCTCCAGCACCATGCGCCAGCCGTAGCGCCGGTTGTCGGAGGGCAGCAGGCGCGCGGCCATCTTGAGAGCCTGACGCACGAAGGCCGGCAAGCGGCGTAACCAAGGCGTAAGCTGGCCGGCCTTGTAGGTGGCGTAGCCGGCCCAAAGCTCGTCGCCGCCGTCGCCGGAAAGTATGACCGTCACTTCCCGCCTGGCCTGGCGGCACAGCTGATATACCGGAAAGCAGGAGGCGTCGGCCAACAGCTCGCCCATGGCCCCCAAGGTAGCAAGTATCTCCTGGCTGCTCCAGCGGAAAGGCACGTTGCGCCCCTGGCCGCCCAAATGGGCCAGGTAGGCCGCCGCCGCTCCCGACTCGTCGAAGCGCGGTTCACTGAACCCCAGGGTGAAGCTCTGTAACTGTCGCCCAGCCGAAAAGGCCCCCAAAGCCACGGCATAGGAGTCCAGACCACCGGAAAGAAACAGCCCCACCGGCACATCGGCCACCAACTGGGCCTGCACCGAGTCCTGGATCAGCTGGGCCAGCCGCTGGGCCAGGCGCGGGTCCCAGGGCCGTGGCTCCTGGTAGACCGGCCGCCAATAATGCTTAAGACTCTGGCCGGCGCGGCTGGCCTTCAGGCAGGCCCCCGCCGGCACCTGCCACAGGTCCTTGACGCCCGAGCGCGGCGCGGGCAAGTAATTGTAGGTGAAGTAGACGTCCAAGTCTGCGGGCTCGACTTGGTGCCGGGGCTGGCCCAGGCCCAGCAGGGCCAGGGGCTCGGAGGCGAAAAGCAGGGATTGGTCGTTCTGGCGGTAGAACAAGGGCTTGGTGCCCAGGTGGTCGCGCACCAGAAAGAGTTCGTCCCGGCCCTGGTCGTAGAGTCCGAAGGCAAAGATGCCATCCAGGCGCTGCCAGCAGTCCTGCCCCCATTCCTCATAGCCGTGGATCAAGACCTCTGTATCCGACTGGGAGCGGAACTGATGTCCCCGAGCCTGGAGTTGCCCACGCAACTCTTTGTAATTATATATTTCTCCGTTGTAGACCACCCACACCGTCCCCTGGGGGTTTCCCATGGGCTG
The DNA here is from genome assembly GCA_021815655.1 of Deltaproteobacteria bacterium. Classification (GTDB taxonomy): domain Bacteria; phylum Desulfobacterota; class Desulfarculia; order Desulfarculales; family Desulfarculaceae; genus JACRDC01. The sequence goes on from JAKAGJ010000264.1 coordinate 3,914, forward strand.
CTGGGCGGCCGGCGACAGGTCGATGACCGCCAGGCGGCGGTGGCCCAGGCCCAGGTGCCCCAGGCAGACCACCCCCTGGCCATCCGGCCCCCGGTGGGCCAGACGCTGGGTCATGCTGTCCAACAGGCTATGGTCGACTGCCTGGCCTGATCCGTGGAATATGCCGCAAATTCCGCACATTTTGTAGGCCCGGCTGGATGTTGGCCGTCCAGGTGTCGGCTAAGGTTTCGGCGCTGGACCGCCCTCGGCCTGGCGAGGCATTTGAAAAAAGGGCAGGAGAATAGCGCAGTTGTTGGCCAGGGCTTCCCACCCGTGGGGAACCCTTTGCCCGAATAACGGCAACTATATGTTATTATCCACCATCCTGCAACCTGACGGGCGGTTGGCGCCGGCGGCTTGGCCAGAGGGCTCCCGCCCCCATGGGCCGCCAGGACGCGAGGGTAAGGGTTGCGGCTTGTCGGGCCCAAAAAAGTGAACCGTTCCGGCGAACGGGAAGCCGAAGCAATTGAATCGGGCTCATGTGTGGGAATAGGGGGGGGCATGTTGTAAATTTGTTTTTAATAAGAGGCCCAAAACGGTTGGTTTAGACCAAAGCGAAGGGGTTAGGCCTTGCGACCTAACCCCTTGGTTTT
>JAKAGJ010000265.1 GCA_021815655.1 Deltaproteobacteria bacterium
CCCTGAACGAGATCAAGGCCCGCCTGGTGGAGCACTTCGCGAGCAACGAGCGCATAAACGCCCAGCAATTCAAGGAGATCACCGGCCTGTCCCGCAAATACCTCATCCCCCTGCTGGAGCACTTCGACGCCACCCAGGTGACCATCCGGGTGGGCGACGAGCGCATGCTGCGCCGGCGCTAGCCGTCCCCGCCGGCCATAAGCTTGTAAAGCGCTAGGCTATGTTCCATAATGCTTTTCTGGCGCCCCCGCCGATCCCGCCAGCCCCCGGGGTCCGCGGATCATGCACGCTCCATAAGCTCTAATTACCGCTGGCTGTCCTGTCTGGTCCCAGTTGCCAGGCCCGGGGCCAATGTAATCCGGTCGGGCGCCGACTATGATTATGGATGGCGGCCGACCCGGCGTCGGCCCGCGCAACCTTTCAGCCCACGCGGCCTTGCTGGTGGACCAAGTGGACAACGACCCCGGCAAATTCGACCTGCCCACCGGTCCCGGCGCCTGGAGCGGCGCCAGCCTGGACAACCCCCGGGAATACCTGGCCGGCTTCCCTTTTCTCTCGGTGGAGCCCCGGGGCATCTTCGCCCTGCTGGAGCGGATGGACGACAGCCTGGAGCTGGCCCGCCTGGTGGACCAGGTGTTTTCGGCCGGGCTCCACTTCAAGGGGCTGAACTACAAGAACCTGGCCGGACTGCTCCATGACCTGCCGCCCTTGAAGCTGCGCTTCCCCCGCCTGCTGATCGCAGAGACGGTGGCCCCATTCACCGCCGCCCGCCGGGCGCTCTACCAGGGCGAACTCTTCGCCAACCCCCGCGAGGCCTCCTACGACTTCACCTTCAGGCTGGACTCGCGCATAACCTTCGCCCAGGGCGTCAAGCCGCCAACGGCCGACGAGGCCCCGCGCAACATCGACGAGTTCGTGGCCGCCATGTGGCAGAAGGGCATCCGCTACGGCCTGGATCTGGAGGCGGTGGAAAAGGGCCTCAATGTGCCCAGGAACCAGTACCTGCGCCTCAAGTTCGCCCAGGCCCTGGACCCCACCCCCGGAGTGAACGCCCGCGTGGAGCCCCTCATCAACCTGAACAAGGACCTGCGCCCCGTGGAGTCGGCCGAGGGCGAGGTGGACCTCAGGCGCTATCTCTGCGTCTTCCCCCAGGCCCGCGAGAACCAGGTGATCCTGCGCAAGCACGAGGCCCAGCCCGGCCGGGAGGGGCGCACCGTCTTCGGCGACCCGGTGCCCACCACCACCGGCAAGGACCTGAACCTGGCCAAACTGGCCGGCAAGGGCACCCACATCGACGTGGTGGGCACCCGTGAGTGCCTTCTGGCCGACAAGGCCGGCTTCGTCTCGGTCAACCCGCGCAGCGGCGCGGTTTCGGTCACCGACGAAGTGATAAACCACACCCCGGTGGGCATCCACACCGGCAGCCTGACCATCGAGGCCGAGCGCTGCGTGCAGTTCGGCGGCGTGGGCCACGGCTACTCCCTGGAGGCCAACAGCCTGGAACTGAGGTCCGGCTCACTGGAGGGCGCGGTGGTCTCCCGCGCCGGCGACGTGCTGGTGGAGGCCCCGGTGAACGGCGGCCGGGTGACGGCCCTGGAAGGCAACGTCACGGTCAAGGCCCCGGTGCGCTCCGGCTCGGTGCTGCGCGCCTATCACGGCCGCCTCGTCCTGGACCAGGCCGAGAACTGCACCCTGGTGGCCAGGGAGGTCGAGGTGAGGCGGGCGGCGAACGCCACCATCATCGCCGAGCAGGTCAAGGCCGCCGAGTGCCTGGGGTGCAGCGTCTTCGCCTTCAGCATCCAGATCGCCCTGGCCAGGAGCGCCGCCCGCCGGGGCCAGCAGGGCGAGCTCAGCGCCGTGGGCAACACCCTGGTGGTGCCCATCGTGGAGCCGCCCAAGCGGCCCATGGTCATCATCCGGCGCACCATCGAGCGCCGCATGTACCAGCTCCCCGAACTGGAGGCCCAGATCGACAGGATTGGCGGCGATCCCCACGTGCAGGCCTATCTGCGCGCCCTCAAGGGCTACCAGTTCGCCAAGAACGAGGAGGAGGCCGGGCGCCAGATGGACATCATGCAGCCCATGGAGAAGAAGGTGCTGCCCCTGGTGGAGCGCTGGCGCGGCATGCAGCGCGAACAGAAGCGCCTGCTGGACCTCAAGGCCTCCCTGGAGGAGGACCTGCGCACCTGGCAGGAAAAGACCAAGGCCATCGAGGAGGACCTGCAAGGCATGATGAAGTGCGTGGTCCAGGTGATCGAGGGCGAGTTGGTCACCCTGAAGATATGCAGGGACCAGCGCCTGCTGTCCCGCTTCGACGAGGTGGCCGAGATGGACCCCGAGCGCCGCGCCCAGTTCGAGGATCTTTGCCGCCACCTGCTCAACGAGATCACAGCCGGCCAGATCAAGGAGCTGATCCTGCCGCTCAAGGAGAGCTTCTCCGCCTCCTATCGCGACCTGATGCGGCTCCTGGCCAGGAGCCCGGACCGCGCCAGCGAGCCCCTGGCCGTCGCCACCACCGAGCAGCGCCGCCCCGAGGACCGCCGCCGCGAGAACCGCCTGGTGCTGATGGAGCGCGCCGACCTGCTGGCCTGGCTGGGCGATCCGGACCGGCCCCCCCCGCCGGGGCGCATGTTGCTCACCCTGCGCGTGGACGATCTCCTGGAGGGCTACCTGGGCGACCTCTCCGGCCTGGGCCTGGGCATCTTCCTCGACCGCCTACAACGCTATGAGCCGGCCTTCGCCAAGGGCGACAAGGTGCTGCTCCAGGTGGCCCTGGGCTCGGCCAGCCTGACCACCGAGATGGTGGTCACCTTCGTGCAGGAGACCACCCGCCTGGTGCGCGTGGGCGGCTACCTGGTCAACCTGCCCCCCTCGTTGCAGGCCAGCCTCTACCGCGTAAAAAACGCCCTGGAGGCCCGGCTGCGGGCCTAAGGCACCAAGCGCCTTGCTGGAGGCCCTCGCGCGGCCCCCAGCAGCCTCGCCGGCTCGGCCAGACTGGGACTCAGCCCCGCTGCATGCCCGCCACCGCCTCCTGCATCTTGCCGATCAATATAGCGTAGCCCTTGGTGTTCAGATGCACGCCGTCGCCGCGATGGAACCGGTCGTCAAGGTTTCCCCGCGCGTCGATTAGACCAGACCTCGCATCAAGGTAGTAAAGGTGTGAGTCCGCGGCGCAAAGCTTGAAAAGATACTTGTTTACTTGCACGATGCGACCATTCAGCCCTGTTAATCTCTTGTCCACGTCTTCGTCGACCGGCAATATTGCCGAGAAGATAACCGGTACCTGCGCGGGCAGAGCCTTGGCTATTTTGGCCAGGTTGTCCTGCACATAATCCTGACCATCAAGCAGGAGATCGTTCAGGCCGATGGAGACCACGATGGCCCTGGCGCGATTCAAGGAGTGATAATAGGGCAATCTCTTCAAGACGCCGCTGGCCGTATCCCCGCCTATGCCATAGTTTACCGTGAACGGGGCGACTGCCGCTGTGGACATGCCTTGGGTAATGCTGTTTCCTATGAAAATTACCGCGCCCTCCGGCACGTTGTCATCAGCAGCCAGTTGATAATTAAGGGTTTTTTTATAGAAAACCGTCGAGGCCACGTCGCCGTGCCGTTGAATGCCCAGAAAGGACATCGTCTTGGGCAAGATATCGCTTTTGACGATAATTGCACCGGCAATAAGATGAATGAATACAATATAGGTTATAAAAGTAGCCTTTTTCATGGACATAATCTACCTTTATGCCGAGATTGGTCCTCGCAATTAATGGGGCATAGCGACACGCTATTAGTATTTATTCTTGGAGTAGACCCCCTGGTCGGCACCAAATAACAAAAATTAGTTAACAGGTTTGTTCAAACATTGCAAGAGGGATTTGCTGGCTATTGCGGGATAGATATTTGCGCTTGGCTTGGACCTAAGCCCGGACGGTTTCCTCCCCCGCCGGGGCCGGCGGGGCCATTGGCAATGTGAGCAGGAAGGTCGTCCCCTGGCCGGGGGTGCTGCTGGCGGTCAGCTCGCCCTGGTGCTCCTCGGCGATGCGCCGGCAGATGGCCAGGGTCATGCCCACGGCGTCGACCTTGGTGGTGAAGAAGGGGTCGAAGAGAAAGGGCAGGTCCTTGGGGTCGATGCCCTTGCCGGTGTCGCTGAAGCTCAGCATGGCCCGGTCGGGGTCGCTCAAGGTCCCCAGGCCCAGGGTGAGGCTGCCGCCCTGGGGCATGGCCTCCAGGGCGTTGTCCATGAGCGCCCGCCCCAGCCGGCCCAACAGCTTGGGGTCGGCGGCCACGGCCAGGCCGGCCACCAGGGGGTCGTCGCCGCCCAGCAGCTTGATCTCCACTCCCTGGGCCTGGGCCCGGGGCCCGTACTGGGCGGCCAGGTCCTCCAGACAGGCCATGAGATCCAGGCGCTCGGGCCTGGGCGCGGGCAGGTCGACATAGGCGTGCACCTGGCTGACCACCTCCTCCAGGCGGCCGCTGCTGGCCAGGATGCGCTCCAGATAGCCGGCCTCCGTCCCCTCCTGGCATTGCTGCCTGAGCAGCAGATCG
>JAKAGJ010000266.1 GCA_021815655.1 Deltaproteobacteria bacterium
GGCGGCGCTGATCCACTCCAGCCGCAGGCGCTCGGGGCGCAGCCCCAGCTTCTCCATCTTGCGCCACATGCGCTTCAACCGGCGCTCGGTCCAGTGGTTGGCGTTGATGTAGTGGCAGTCGCCGATATGGCAGCCCGAGACCAGCACCACCGGCGCGCCCTGGCGGAAGGCCCGCCAGATGAACTCCTCGCTGACCCGGCCCGAGCACATGGTGCGGATCAGCCGGGTGTTGGGGGGGTATTGCAGGCGGGCCACGCCGGCGAAGTCGGCGCCGGCGTAGGAGCACCAGTTGCAGGCGAAGACCGGTATGCGCGCCTCGGGGCTATCTTCCAGGATGGTGTCGATCTGGGCACTTATTTGCCTGTCTGTGAAGTGGTGCATGGTGATGGCGTTCGCCGGGCACTCGGCGGCGCAGGTGCCGCACCCCATGCAGGCCGCGGGGTTGACCAGGGCCGGGGTCTTCTTGGGGGTGACGCTGATGGCCTGGTAGGGGCAGACCTTGGCGCATATGCCGCAGCTGGTGCAGGCCTGCTGATTCACCTCGGCGGTATGGGCCTCCACCTTGAGCTTGCCGGGGGTCATTAGCCGCATGGCCCGCGCGGCGGCGGCGGATGCCTGGGTCACCGATTCCTTGATGTCCTTGGGACCCTCGGCGCAGCCGGCGAAGAAGATGCCCCGGGTGGCCGAGTCCACGGGCTGGAGCTTGGGGTGGGCCTCCAGGTAGAAGCCGTCAGGGCTTTTTTGCAGAGCCAGCATCTCCTGGATGAGCTTCATCTGCTCGGGCGGGTGCATGCCGACGGCCAGCACCACCATCTCGGCGCGGTGGGTCTCCAGGGAATTGGTGGCCGTGTTCTCCACGGTCAGCACCAGATCGCGGGTCTCCGGGTCTTCCTTGATGTCGCCGGGGATGCCCCGGATATAGCGCACGCCGGCGGCCTTGCTGCGGCGGAAGAGGTCCTCGAAGCCCTTGCCGAAGGCCCGGATGTCGATGTAGAAGACCTTCACCTCCATCTCGGGGTAGTGCTCCTTGAGCATCAGCGTGGACTTGATGGTGTTCATGCAGCAGATGTTGGAGCAGTAGGGGTTGCCGCGCTTCAAGGAGCGCGAGCCCACGCACTGGATGAAGGCCATGGACCCCGGCACCGCCCGGTCGGTCAGCCGGATGACCTGCCCCTGGCTGGGGCCGCCGGAGCTGATAAGCCGCTCCAGCTCCAGGGAGGTGAGCACGTTCTCGTGGCGGGTGTAGCCGTATTCGTCCAGCACCGTAGGGTCGTAGATGTCCACGCCGGTGGCCACGATGATGGTGCCCACCTTGAAGTCCAGCTCCTCGTCGCTCATGTTGAAGTCGATGCACTTCTTCTGGCAGGCCTCCATGCACTTGCCGCAGACGATGGGCTCGTGCCCCAGGCAGTGCTGGCCGTCGATGATGTAGGCCGAGGGCACCGCCTGGGGGAAGGGCTGGTAGATGGCCCGGCGCGAGGACAGCCCCACGTTGAACTCGTCGGGCACCACCACCGGGCAGACTTTAGCGCAGTCGCCGCAGGCGGTGCACTGGCCTTCCACCACGAAGCGGGCCTTTTTGAGCACCTTGACGCTGAAGTTGCCCACGTAGCCCGTGGCGGCGGTGACTTGACTGTTGGTCAGGAGCGTAATGTTGGGATGCCGACCGGCATCCGCCATCTTAGGCCCCAGAATTCATATGCTGCAATCCATGGTGGGGAAGGTCTTGTCCAGGCGGGCCATGATGCCGCCCACGCTGGGCTCCTTCTCCACCAAAAAGACCTTGTACCCGGCGTCGGCCAGGTCCAGGGAGGCCTGGATGCCGGCCACGCCGCCGCCGATGACCAGCGTGGTGCGCTCGATGGGCACCTCCATCTCCTCGCGCACCATGAGGCCCCTGGCGCGGGCCACGGCCGAGGCCACCAGGTCCTGGGCTTTCGCGGTGGCGGCGGCGGGGTCGTGGCTGTGCACCCAGGAGCATTGCTCGCGCAGGTTGGCCATCTCCATGAGGTAGGGGTTCAGGCCCGCCTCGGCCACGCACTGGCGGAAGGTGGGCTCGTGCAGGCGTGGGCTACAGGAGGCCACCACCACGCGGTTGAGCCCGTGCTCGGCGATGTCGGCCTTGATGCGCATCTGCCCCGGCTCGGAGCAGCAGTAGCCGTCGTGGGTGGCCAGCACCACGCCGGGCAGGCCCGCGGCGTGGGTGGCCACGGCGGCGCAGTCCACCACGCTGGCGATGTTCAAGCCGCAGTGGCAGACATAGACGCCAACGCGGGGTTCTTGGTCTTGGCTAGTCATCCGGTCCATCCTCTCCCGGCGTGGCGGCAGCCCGGCTGGGTTCGCCGCCGATAGCCTTAGCGTATGTGGTCGGCCAGCAGGCTGGCCAGGTCGCGCACCTCGATGGCCAGGGAGCCCTCCTGGCGGGGGTCCTTCATGGCGCAGGTGAGGTGGATCATGCATTTGGGGCAGGCGGTCACCATCAGGCCGGCGCCGGTGGCATGGGCCTGCTTGAGCCGCTGAACCTGGTGACGCTTGGAGTAGGAGTCGCAGTTGATGAAGGCGTTGTTGCCGCAGCACAGGGCGCCCAGGCCGTGGTCGGCCATCTCCTTGAGCTCCAGGCCAGGGATGCGCTCCAAGAGCTCCCGGGGCGGGGCCAGGCAGCCGGCCTGGCGCCCCAGGCGGCAGGGGTCCTGGTAGGTGACAACGCCCTGCCGGGGGGCGAACTCCAGGGCGCCGGCGGCCGCGGCCCGGTTGACCAGGTCGATCAATAGCGTCACCTTGAGGTCGCAGCCCTCCACCACCCGGGGCAGGAATTGGCTCAGCACCGAGTAGCACTCCGGGCAGGAGACGATGACCTCCTCCACGCCGGCGGCCTTGAACTCCTGGTAATTGAGCCGGCACAGGGTCTCGAAGTTCTCGCGGTCGCCGCTCCACAAGAGATCGTGGCCGCAGCAGCGTTCCTCGCTCAAGATCACCGGCTCGATGCCCAGGCGGTTAAGGAGGCGGATGCCGTCCTTGGCTATGCTAAGCGTCTGCACGCCCAGGCCGGCGAAAAAGACGTCGAAGTAGGGGGCGCAGCCCACGAAGAAGGCCTGGAGGCCGTGGCGTTTGACCTTCAGCTCCGGGCCGATCCACTGGGTGCGGTTCTGCCTGATCTCCGGGGAGGTCATGATGCGCATCCAGGAGTGCAGGGCGCCGTCGTGGGTGCGGTAGCCCATGAGCCCCTGGGTGGCGGCCAGCTCCGAGCGCATGTCCAGGATCATTTGCACGAACTGGACCCCCGAGGGGCAGCGCTCCTGGCACTGGCCGCAGGTCAGGCAGTCCCATACCGAGGTCTCGATGTAGGCCCGGTCCTCTGGCTGGGCGGCGATGAGCTTCTGGGCCAGCATGCGCGGCGAGTACTGCTTGCCAGAGATGAAGCGCGGGCAGCAGGAGGAGCACTTGCCGCACTCCAGGCACATGTGCAGGTTGTGCTCGGCGATGATGCGCCTGATGCGGGGGGTGTCCAGCTTCACGATGCCTCCCGCTCCTGCCGGGGCTTGGCCGGGTTGGGTCCCAGTTCCTCGATCTGCTCGGCGAACTCCCACAAGGCCCGCACCAGGGCCTCCTTCTCGTTGGCGGCGAAAGCCTTTTCCAATAGCCGCTCCTGGCCGATGCCCAAGAAGTGCAGGAGCCGGCGCACCCGGGCCACGTTGGTGTGTCCCACCTCGGGGCCGGGGCCGTAGCGGCAGTCCTCGTCGAAGCATTCCAACAGGATCACGCCGTCGGCGCCGTACTCGAAGGCCCGCAGGATGAGCGCCTGGTTGATGCGGCCGATGCACATCACGCGCATCAGGCGGAAGCCGGGAGGCAGCTCCATGGCCGCCTGGCCGGCGGCGTTGTAGCAGGCGAACGGGCTCCAGTTGCAGGCGATGCCCAGGAGGTTGATGGCGGCCATGTCAGCGTTCCTCGAAGAGCCGGCCCGAGACCAGCTTTTCCAACAACTGGTTGGAGAAGTAGGGCGTGTCCATGGCCGTGACCGGGCAGCGCCCCACGCAGCCGCCGCAGCCCACGCAGTTGTGGCGCAGCACCTGGGAGGTGTACAGGCCTCCGGGGCCGGGCACCAGGCGCACGGCGTCGAATGGGCAGATGGCCTCGCAGCGGCCGCAGCCCCGGCAGCGCTCGGGGTCCACCCGGGGGCTGAGCTGGTGGTCGCTAAGGAAGGCCTGGGCGGCGGCGTTGGCCACTTCGGCGGCTAAAGCCGCCCCGGCCTCGAAGGCCTTGACCCGGCGCAGGGTGCGCGGCATCACCCGGTAGAGGCCCACCTGGGGGGTGTGGAAGAAGGAAAAGTCGTAGCGGTAGAATTTTTTCAGCCCGGCCTGGCCGGCGTAGGGGGCCAGCTCCAGGAGATTGGCGTCGGTAAAGCAGACCACGTCGGCGGCCCAGGCGCGCTTGCCGCCGGCCACGCGGGCGCTGACGCTGTAATCGCCGATGCTGCCCTCCACAGCCAGGATCTCGGCCCGCTCCACCACGGTGATGGCCGCGGGCAGGCCCTGGGGCGCGGC
>JAKAGJ010000267.1 GCA_021815655.1 Deltaproteobacteria bacterium
CCTGGGCAGCTACATCGGCATGATCGACGAGGAGGACCGGCCCGTGGGCCACGTCTTCTACCCTATGGGCGACCCGGGCATCCAGGCCCTGGCGGTGCTGCGCACGCCCTTCACCGGCCCCTCGGTAATGATGCGCGCCACGGTGCTGCGCGAAAACGGCCTCCAGTTCGATCCGGCCATGGACTATGGCGAGGACTATGACATCTGCTCGCGCCTGTTGAGGGCCGGCGAGGGCGCCAACCTCCCCGACACGCTGTTGCAGTTGCGCATACGCCGGGGCAGCGACACGGACCTGCATTCACGCAGGCAGGAACAGACGGCGGACAAGATCGCCCTGCGCAACCTGGCCGCCTCGGGGCTGCGCGCCTTCTTCAGCGGCAAGGATATCCTGCTGTTGCGCAGCTGGGCCGGCAAGATCAACGCCCTGAGCGTGGAAGAGCGCCACCGGCAGATGGCCCTGCTCAAGCGCTACCTGGCCGTCCTGGGGCCCGAGCTGGGGGTTTCCTTTAAGGACGTGGCCCTGATAAGAAAAAAGCTGGTCCCGCAGTACGTGGGTGGCCTGGCCAAAATGGCCAGCAAGAAGGACATGCTGAGGCTGTGGGCCTCCCTGGCGGGCATTGACCCCTGGGGGCTGTTGTCGGTGGTGAGCAGATTGGTTATAAATAAGTTTTTCTGATCCCCGCCGCCCCCCGGCAGCCAGCCTGGTTTGCGCTGCCCATGGAAGGATTGCTTATGCCCTCCGGCGGCCCCGCCCAATCCGGCCTCAGGGTCCTGGCCCTGACCAGCCTCTATCCCAATCCCTACCGGCCTGACCTGGCCGCCTTCAACCGCCAGCAGCTGGCGGCCCTGGCTAGGCTTTGCCATCTTGATTTGGTCGCGCCCATTCCCCTGGGCCAGGCCCTGGCCTGGCCGCCGCGCCGCCCGGCTCCCCTGCCGGCCGAGGCCTTCAGGGTGCGCCGCCCCTGGTTCTGCTACCTGCCCGGGCTCAAGCGCTCCTGGCATGGCCGGGCCTATCTGCGCTCGGTCTGGCCGGCCCTCAAGAAGCTGGCCCGGGCCTCGCGCCCCCAGGTGCTATTGGCCACCTGGCTCTTTCCCGACGCCTGGGCCGGGCTCATGGCCAGCCGCCGCCTGGGGCTGCCCCTGGTGGTCAAGCTGCACGGCAGCGACCTGCACGCCCTGCGCGCCGACCGCGACCGCCTGCCCTATCTGCGCCAGACGCTCCACCAGGCCCAGGCCGTGGTGGCGGTGAGCCCCTCCCTGGCCCAAGCCGCCATGGACCTGGGCGCCCCTCCCGCGCGGGTGCATCTGGTGCCCAACGGCGTGGACCAGGAGCTGTTCCGCCCGGCTGACCGCGCCGCCGCCCGCCAAGAACTGGGCCTGCCGGCCCAGGGTCCGCTGTTGCTCTACCTGGGCTGGCTGGTGCCGGTGAAGGGGCCGGAGGTGGCGCTCAAGGCCCTGGCGCTTGTCCCCGGCGCCCACCTGGTGCTGGTGGGAGACGGTCCCCTGCGCCCGGCCTTGCAGGCCCTGGCCCACGAACTGGGGCTGGGCCAGCGGGTGACCTGGGCCGGAGCCCAGCCCCACGCCCGCGTGGCCCGCTATTTGGCCGCCGCCGACGCCCTGGTACTGCCCAGTCTCTCCGAGGGCGAACCCAACGCGGTGCTGGAGGCCTTGAGCGCCGGCCGGCCGGTGGTGGCCTCGGCGGTGGGGGGCGTGCCGGGACTGGTGACCGAGGGCCTCCAGGGCGCCCTGGCCCCGCCCGGCGACGCCCCGGCCCTGGCGGCGGCCTTGACCCGGGTGCTGGGCCGTTCCTGGCCGGAGGCCGACCTGGCCGCCGCCGTGGCCGGGCGCAGTTGGGACGCCAGCGCTCGGGCCCTCCTCAAGATTTTGCGACAAGTGGCCACCGCGGAAAGGCCGGCATCATGAAGACCGTCTTGTTCGTCAGCTACGCCTTCCCGCCCGCCGGCGGGGCCGGGGTGCAGCGCGCCCTGAAGTTCGTCAAGTACCTGGGCCGCCACGGCTGGCGGGCCGTGGTGCTCACCCCCGACCGCCCCTCGGTGCCGGTGCTGGACCCCAGCCTGGCCCGCGACCTGCCTCCCGGCCAGGTGGTGCGCCGCCTGCCCAGCCTGGAGCCGTCCGCCCCCCAGGCGGACAACTCCGGCGCCGGCGGCAACGGACAAAACGCTTTGGGGCGCCTCAAGGGCCTGGCCTCCCATCTGCTCTTTCCCGACCGCAACGTGCTGTGGCTGCCCACGGCCCTGGTGGGCGCCCTGGCGGCGGCCCGCCGCCATCAGGCCCAGGCCGTGCTGGTCACCGCCCCGCCCTTCTCGGCCTTTCTCCTGGGCTGGGCCGTGGCCCACCTGGCCTGCCTGCCCCTGGTGCTGGATTTCCGCGACGACTGGAGCGGGTTCTTCAGCAAGGGCTACTCGGCCAAGGGCGGGGGCCGTCTATGGCAGGCCCTGGTGCGCGCCACGGAAGGTTTTCTGGTGGACTTCGCCAGCCGGGTCATCGGCAACACTCCCGAGATGACCGAGGGGCTTTGGCGCCGCCACGGCGGGGCGCCGGACAAATACGTCTGGATACCCAACGGCTTTGACCCCGACGACTTCGCGGACCTGCCGCGGGCGACGCCCGCTCCCGCCGGCCGTGGGCCACTGAAGATTCTCTACACCGGTACCGTCTTCGAGTCCCACCCCCTGGACGACCTGTGGGCCGCCTTGGCCCTCTTGAGCCCCCAGCAGCGGCGGGGCTACCAGGTGGAGATCGTGGGCCGGGTGGTGGCCGGCCAGGTGGTGGACCCCGGCCTGGAAGGCCTACAGGTGCGCGTGCTGCCCTACGAGCCCCATCACCAGGTCATCGAGCGCATGGCCGGGGCCGATGTGCTGCTACTCACCCTGGCCGGCCTGCCCGGCCTGGAGCTGATGGTGCCGGCCAAGCTCTTCGAATACCTGGCGGTGCGCCGGCCGGTGCTGGGCATTCTGCCCCGGGGCGCGGCCAGCAAGATCATCGAGGCCACCAGCGCCGGGGCCTCGGTGGAGCCCGGCCAGTCCCAGGAGTTGGCCCGCCTGTTGGCCGCCTGGCTGGAAGCCCCGCCGCCTCCGCCCGCGGCGCCGCCTCTGGCCTTTGACCGCCGCCACCTGGCCGGTCTCTTGGCCCAGACCCTGGAGCAGACCCTGGCCCCAGACGTTTCTGTCATCCCCCCACGTCAGGACTGAGCCCATGGCGGTGCTGGCCAGTATACTGCCCATCTTCCTGGTCATCGCCCTGGGCATCGCCGGGGCGCGCCGGGGCTGGTTCCCCGCCCCCTTCATCGAGCCGGCCAACCGCCTGGCCTACAACCTGGCCATCCCGGCCCTGATCTTCCGCCCCGTGGCCCAGGCCCCCTTAAGCGAGGCCCTACGCCCCTTGCCCATGCTGCTGGCCCTGGCCAGCGTCACCATAGGCTGGCTCCTGGCCATGGCCGCCGCCCGCCTGGCCCTTGGCCCGGGCCTGGCCCGTAACCAGACCCGGGCCTCCTTCATCCAGGGGTCAATCCACGGCAACCAGGCCTACATCGGCCTGGCCGTGATCTACTACGCCCTGGGCCAGGCCGGCCTGCACGCCGCATCCCTGGTGGTGGCGGTGATTATCATCACCCAAAACCTGCTGGCGGTGCTTAGCCTGCACCACTGGGGCGGCGGCGGCCAGCGGGGCGCCTCGCCGGTCAAGACCGTGCTGATGAATCCCATCATCATCGCCTCGGCCGCCGGCCTGCTCTACTCCCTCACCGGCCTGCCCCTGCCGGCGGTGGTGGACCAGACGCTCAACATCCTGGCCGGCCTGGGCCTGCCCCTGGCCCTGCTCATCATCGGCGCCAAGCTGAGCCAGGGGCAGCTCGGCGGCAACCCCCGACTGCTGGCCCTGATCGCCTTCCTGAAGCTTTTGGTGATGCCGGCCCTGGGCTTTGGCCTTTTGTGGCTGGCCGGGCAACGGGGCCTGCCCCTACAGGTGACGGTGATCCTCTTGGCCTCGCCCACGGCCACCATCAGCGTCATCATGGCCGGCCAACTGGGCGGCGACATCCGCCTGGCCTCGGAGAACGTCACCCTCACCCACGGGCTGTCGGCGCTCACCTACTCCCTGTGGCTGATGCTGCTGCACGCATGACGGCGAGGCAAGGACAGGAAAAAACACGGGCGGGGATAAATCCCGCCCCCACGAAATCCGCTGCATAGCCAGGCCCGGTGCCCCGGGCTGGGCAATGACGGGTCGGTCGAGGCTGTAGCCCTGACAGGGGCCGGCGGCTCCCGGTGGGGGCTCGCCCCAAAAAAGCGGGGGCATGTCCCGCCCGCGAAATTTCAGGGGCACCCCCTCCACGGGGGCCGCCGGCCTTGGCCGGGGATCATTCCGCACCGACCCGTTTATGCCCCGCGGCGGGGATGCCGCTAATCCAGGGCGGCCAGGCCCTCGCGGGCGGCTTGCAGGTTGGGCTCCAGGCTCAAGGCCCGGCGGTACTCCTCGCGGGCCGCCTCCTTCTGGCCGCGGGCCACCTCCACCCGCGCCAGTT
>JAKAGJ010000268.1 GCA_021815655.1 Deltaproteobacteria bacterium
GGGCGTGGCACCGGCGGCCTTGGCCGGGATTGTTATCACGCCCATTTCGTTGATGGACTATGACCGCGGCGCCATGTTGGCGGTGAAGGGCTTCGGCGCCCTGATCCTGGGAGGATTGGGCAGCTTTCCCGGCGCGGTGGTGGGCGGGCTCTTGATGGGCCTGATCGAATCCTTTGGGGCCGGGCTGGTTTCCTCGGCCTACAAGGACGTCTTCGCCTTGCTGTTCTTGTTGTTGGTGCTTTTCCTCAAGCCCAGCGGACTGCTCAAGAGCGGGGCACTGGCCAAGATGAAACGCTTTTAGATCACATGAAAAACATCTCGCGCAGAAGCCTGCTTATCTTCGCCGTGGGGCTGGCGGTCTTCCCCTGGGTGGCCAAGATGGTCCCCGGCTTGGGTGACTACCCCGAAGTCCTGATCTACGCCGGCGTCTACTCCCTGATTACCTTGGGGCTTAGCGTGCTGGTGGGTTTCGCCGGGCAGATATCCCTGGGGCACGCGGCTTTCTTCGGCATAGGCGCCTATGCCTCGGCGGTGGGCACCGCGACCTACAACCTGGACCCCTGGCTGTGCCTGTTGCTGGGCGGGCTGGTGTCCATGCTGGTGGCCTTCGGGGTGGGTGTGCCTTCCCTGAAGCTCAAGGGGCACTACCTGGCCATGGCCACCCTGGCCTTTGGCATCATCGTCTTCATCATCTTCAATGAAGAGGTGACCATAACCGGAGGGCCCGATGGCCTGAACCGCATCCCCGGCCTCTCGCTTTTCGGCTTTGAGTTCAACACCACGCTAAGGTTCTACTACCTGATCTGGAGCGTGGTCCTGTTGGCGTTCTGGTTCTGCGCCAACCTGGTGGAGTCCCGCATAGGCAGGGCCTTCCGGGCCGTTCACGCCTCCGAAGTGGCGGCCATGGCCATGGGCATCAACATCAGCTCGCACAAGGTCCAGGCTTTTGTCCTCTCGGCGGCCCTGGCCTCGCTGGCCGGCAGCCTGTACGTGCATTACATCAACTTCATCAACCCTTCCACCTGCAACCTGTTCTTCTCGGTCAAGCTCATCATCATGATCATCATGGGCGGCGCCCAGTCCCTATGGGGGGCGGTGGTGGGGGCGGTAATCGTCACCTTCCTGAGCAACGAATGGCTGCATGCCTTTCAGGAGTGGGAAGTCTTGATCTACGGCGCGGTGCTCCTCCTGGTCATCATTTTTCTGCCCGACGGTCTGGCCAGCCTGCCGTCCAAGGTCGCGGCCTGGCGGCGGCGGGGGCCGGCGGGAGGGGCATCATGAGCGAGCCCATACTGGAGATAACAGGCCTCAGCAAACGTTTCGGCGGGTTGCTGGCCCTGGCCGAGGTCAACTTCAGCGTGCCCGCGGGGGTGGTCAAGTCTTTGATCGGACCCAACGGGGCCGGCAAAACCACCTTGTTCAACCTTATCACCGGCATATTCCCGCCTACCACTGGGGAAGTTAGCTTCCAGGGAAAGGCCATCACCGGCCGCGCGCCCCACCAGATCGCCAGGCTGGGAATCTCGCGCACCTTTCAGACCGTGGAGGTCTTCGGGGAAATGAGCGCCCTGGAGAACGTCATGGTGGGGCAGCACTGCCGCAGCCAAGGCAGCCTCCTGGGCTCGGGGCTTAGGCTACCCAGCGTGCGGCGCACCGAGCGGAGGGTGACCAAATTGGCCATGGAGCTTTTGGAGTTCGTGGGGCTGGCTGACAGGGCGGGGCAACCGGCCTCCAGCCTGCCCCTGGGCGAGCAAAAGACCTTGGAAATCGCGCGCGCCCTGGCCACCGAGCCGGGGCTGATCTGCCTGGATGAGCCGGCCGGGGGGCTCAACGAGCAGGAGACGCGGCAACTGTCGCAATTGATCCGGGCCATACTGGACCGTGGCGTGACCGTGCTCCTGGTGGAGCACGACATGTCGCTGGTGATGAGCATCTCCGACGAGATCGTGGTCTTGCAGTACGGTCAGAAGATCGCCGAGGGTACCCCCAGCCAGATCAAGCAGGACCCGCAGGTTATCGCGGCCTACCTGGGCGAGGATGCCGACGATGCTTGAGGTGCGCGATCTGCATGTCTACTATGGCGCCGTGCAGGCCCTCAAGGGTGTCTCCCTGGAGGTGCCCAAGGGAAGCATCGTCACCCTGGTGGGCTCCAATGGCGCTGGCAAGTCCACCCTGCTCAAGTCCATCGCCGGACTGCTGCCGTCCCGCTCGGGCTCGGTCTGGCTGGACGGCAAGGAACTGACCAACCTGGGCGCCGAAGGCATCGTGGCCAGGGGGCTGTGCCTGGTGCCCGAGGGGCGCCAGGTCTTCGGCACCCTGCGGGTCATCGACAACCTCAACCTGGGGGCCTTTTTGCTGCGCGGGGCCAAGCACCTGGCCAAGCGCCAGGAGCTTCTTGAATATGTCTTCAACCTTTTCCCCATCCTGAAGGAACGCCAGGAACAATATGCCGGCACTCTAAGCGGCGGTCAGCAGCAGATGCTGGCCATCGGCCGGGCCATCATGGCCAATCCCCGCCTCTTGGTTCTGGATGAGCCGTCCATGGGCCTGGCGCCCCTGATAGTGCGCGAGATACTTAGGGTTCTGAAGGCCATGAATCAACAAGGCCTCACCATTCTCCTGGTGGAGCAGAACGCCCGCGCGGCGCTCAAGGTGGCCAGCCAAGGCTATGTATTGGAAACGGGCAGCATGGTGGCCCAGGGCGAGGCCCAGGCGCTCTTGTCGGACCAGAATATCTTGAAGGCCTACCTGGGCGGCTGATCATAGCCCTGGTGCCAATTCAGATTCAGATCAGGTTAAGCCAATGACTTCTCGTGGTGGCGATATGGCGTAAATCCTGAATCTGTAGGGTGGGGCTCAGGCCGGTCCTGTCAAGTACTTGGCTGAAAAACTCTTTGACTCCCGACAGTTGGCTTCCATTTCTCTTGCCCCAGCAAACAAATGGGTTGCCCTCCCTGCGGGGTGCGGCCTTCAGGGCCGCAATGGCGGATTGAGGCAAGGCAAGCCAACGGGCCCTGCCCCTGGTGTCGCCCAGCAGAATATAACCTTCGTCCAATTTGACATGGTCCCACCTCAGGGCCAGTATCGCCTTCTTGTGGCAGCCCAGCGTCAAGAGCAGCTTTAGGGCCAGGGGCAGCGTGGGCAACCCGTCGCCGATGGTCTCGGGTTCTTCCAATATGCGCCAAAGTCTGATGAAATCTTCTTGCTTAAGTTTCCACTCCCGCCCTCTTTCGGGGTAGCGGCTAATGCCTTTCACGGGGTTGCTGCCTTGGGGCCTCAGCCCCCAGGCTTCCGCCAGGTTGAACATCTTGGACAGCAGGGCCAACACGCGGTTGGCCTTGACGGGAGACTGGCGCTGGTCATGGTGCAGGCGTTGGATATCCCCTTTGGTGACCGCGGCCACCCTGATCTCGGCCAGGCTTGGCAGGATCACGGTCTTCAGGAGTCGTTGATCCATGTCCACGCTGCGGGTCTTTTTGTTGATCCTGGCGTGGCGTTCCAAATACATGGCGGCCAGGTCCTGGATGGTCGCCGCCTGGCGGGCGGACTGGCTTTTTTCCTGGGCGCCATCTGGGGGCACGCGGTCCACCTGGGGCCAGGCTTGCGGTCCTGGGACGGGCCAACGGCCGTCCTTCTTTAGTTTAGTGGCCTCGGGCATGTTTCCCCACATTGCCTTGGAGCTATAATATTTATTAGATTATACTTATTTGCGGCAAGGCGGAGGGGTAGAAAAGCGGTGGGGACCACGGCTTTTCCTCTTTGCCCCATGCTGAAAGTCCTCACCCATAGCCAAGGAGTATGTCCATGCTGAGCAAGGTGTTGGTGCCGGTGGACACCGCGCGCAACTCTCTGACCGCCGAGGACTACGCGATCAAATTCAACTGGCGGCTGCCCATGAATGTTACCTTGCTTTCGGTCCTGAACAGCCGGGGCCTGGAAATCGGGGGCCTGACCATTATTGACAAGGAACGCATCGCTGTCAGCCAGCGCCGGCGGGCCGAGGAGGTGCTGGCCGAGGCTGCCGAGCCTTTCCGCCGGGCTGACATGGAGTTTGAAACGCGCATAGAGATCGGCGCCCCTGGACCCACCATATGCAAGGTGGCCGAGCAGGAGGGCTACGACCTGGTGATAATCGCCCAGAGTGGCTTGAGCGAGTGGGACGAGATCGTGGGAGGAAGCGTGGCCCGCTATGTGCTCTACAAATGCAAGGTGCCGGTGCTGTATATCAAGCACAGCAAGGAGCAAATGGATACGCAACGCAGGCTGAGGGCCGAGGAGGGGTTGTTGCCACGCTAGGTCAGGAGCCTGCCGGGTGCCGGGGAGGACCATTAGCTCTATTGCTTCTTGCAGTCGGCGATGATCTTGTCCTCGGCGGCCACGTCCTCCAGGGTCTTGCCCTTCATGGCGGCGGGCATGGGCAAGAGCCCGTGCTTGATCTTCACGAATTGGGTGCCGGTCTGGTCATAGATGGCCGCGGTCATCACGTCGAATTTGTCGGCCTTGGGGATGTCCTTGACCCGCTCTTTGGCCAGGT
>JAKAGJ010000269.1 GCA_021815655.1 Deltaproteobacteria bacterium
GAATTCCCCGGCATCAGCCGTTCCTATACATTGGGCGCGCCCCGCTACCCATTTTCTGGGTGGCGCGGTCCAGAGCCACCGGGACCCACGGCTCCCCAAGTGGCATACCCCCTAATCCAAACTAGCTAGACAGGCATGAACGAGAACAACAAACCCAAGAATCCAGAGAAGAAGTCCGGCCGCGGCCCCAAGCGGGAGCTGGGCGAGACGGGCGGCAGCATGAACATCGTGGAACTCAAGGAAAAGCCCATCGCCGAGCTGACCGGCCTGGCCAAGGAGCTATCCATCGAAGGCGCCGCCGGCCTGCGCAGGCAGGAACTGATCTTCGCCTTGCTCACCGCCCAGGCCGAGCGCAACGGCGCCATCTACGGCGAGGGCGTGCTGGAGATACTGCCCGACGGCTTCGGCTTCCTGCGCGCCCCGGACTACAACTATCTGCCCGGCCCCGACGACATCTATGTCTCCCCCAGCCAGATACGCCGCTTCAATCTGCGCACCGGCGACACCATCTCCGGCCAGATACGCCCCCCCAAGGAGGGCGAGCGCTACTTCGCGCTGCTCAAGGTGGAATCCATCAACATGGAGGCCCCGGAGGTAGCCCGCGACAAGATACTCTTCGACAACCTGGTGCCCCTGTACCCCGAGGAGCGCTTCGTGCTGGAGGTCGAGACCCAGCCCAAGAACTTCTCGGCGCGCATCATGGACCTCATGACGCCCATAGGCAAGGGCCAGCGCGGGCTCATCGTGGCCCCGCCCCGCACCGGCAAGACCATGCTCCTGCAGAACATCGCCAACTCGCTGGCCCACAACCACCCCGAGGTGGTGCTCATCGTGCTCCTGATCGACGAGCGCCCCGAGGAAGTGACCGACATGCAGCGCTCGGTCAAGGGCGAGGTCATCTCCTCCACCTTTGACGAGCCGGCCCAGCGCCATGTGCAGGTGGCCGAGATGGTCATTGAAAAGGCCAAGCGCCTGGTGGAGCACAAGCGCGACGTGGTGATCCTCTTGGACTCCATCACCCGCCTGGCCCGGGCCTACAACACCGTGGTGCCCCCCAGCGGCAAGATACTCTCCGGCGGCGTGGATAGTAACGCCCTGCACCGGCCCAAGCGCTTCTTCGGCGCCGCCCGCAACATCGAGGACGGCGGCAGCCTCACCATCATCGCCACGGCCTTGATCGACACCGGCAGCCGCATGGACGAGGTGATCTTCGAGGAGTTCAAGGGCACCGGCAACATGGAGATCCACCTGGACCGCAAGCTCAGTGACAAGCGCGTCTTCCCGGCCATCGACATCAACCGCTCCGGCACCCGCAAGGAAGAGCTCCTGGTGCCCGAGGGCGACCTGAACCGCATCTGGATCATGCGCAAGCTCCTTGGCCCCTTGACCGCCGTGGACTCCATGGAGTTCCTGCTGGAAAAACTGCACGGCACAAAGAGCAACCACGACTTCCTGGACTCCATGAGCAGGTAGCTCAGGGCCTATATTGCAAAACCGGGCAGCGGGGTTATACTTGATGGCTACCCCAAGCTCCCCCAGGAGATTTTAGTCATGAAAGAAGGCATTCATCCCAAATACGAGGCCGTGAAGGTGCGCTGCGCCTGCGGG
The DNA here is from genome assembly GCA_021815655.1 of Deltaproteobacteria bacterium. Classification (GTDB taxonomy): domain Bacteria; phylum Desulfobacterota; class Desulfarculia; order Desulfarculales; family Desulfarculaceae; genus JACRDC01. Next base: position 1,609 of record JAKAGJ010000269.1, read on the forward strand.
GCCGAGTTCGAGGCCGGTTCCACCAAGAACGAGATTCGCGTGGAAATCTGCTCCCAGTGCCACCCCTTCTTCACCGGCAAGCAGAAGCTGGTGGACACCGCCGGGCGCGTGGAGCGTTTTTACAAGAAGTACAGCCACTTGGACAAGTACAAGGGCAAGGCCGACGAGTTGGAGGCCGAGCGCCGCGCCAAGGCCGAGGGCGAGGCCTAGGCCGCCGGGAGACAGCGCCAGCCGTGAGCCCTGCCAACGTCGGCGGACAGGCGGTGATCGAGGGGGTCATGATGAAGGCCCCCCGTCGCCTCTGTGTGGCCGTGCGCCGTCCCTCGGGGGCCGTGGTGGTCAAGAACGACCCCTTCGAGCCCCTGTCGGCGCGCCTGCCTTTCCTGGCCTGGCCTTTCCTGCGCGGGCCGGTGGTGCTGTTTGAAACCCTGGTGCAAGGGCTCAAGGCCCTGTCCTTCTCGGCCAACCAGGCCCTGGAGGAAGAAGAGGCCCAGATGGGCTCCTGGACCTTGACCCTGACCATGGCCGTGGCCGTGGCCTTCGGCCTGGGGCTGTTCGTGGCCCTGCCGCACCTTCTGTCCCTGTGGCTGGGGCGGCTCAAGGCCCTGGCCTTCGACGAGATGAGCGTGTGGTTCCACCTCACCGACGGGGTCATCAAGGTGGCGCTGTTCGTGGGCTATTTGTGGCTCATCTCGCGCATGAAGGACATCAAGCGGGTCTTTGAGTACCACGGCGCCGAGCACAAGAGCATCTACTGCTTCGAGGCCGGCGAGGAGCTGACCGTGGCCAACGCCAGGCGCTACTCGCGTCTGCACCCTCGTTGCGGCACGGCTTTTTTGCTGGTGGTGCTGGTGGTTTCCATGCTTATCTTCGCCCTGGTCTTCCCCTGGCTGCCCAAGTTCTCGCCCAGCGCGGTGCTGAACCAGGCGGCGCAGATCGGGCTCAAGGTGTTTTTGATGCTGCCCATCGCCGGCATCTCCTACGAGGTGATACGCCTGGCTGGCAAGAAGGGCGGCCAGGGCTTCTGGGGCATGCTCCTGTGGCCGGGCCTGCAAATGCAAAGGCTCACCACCCGCGAGCCCGACGATGACCAGATCGAGATCGCGCTAACGGCCCTCAAGGCCGCCGTCTGCACCGCCGAGGGCGACGCGCCCTCGCTTTCTTGCCTTTAATCCCAACAACCCCTTCTAGTCAGGCCGGCACAAGCCATGTCCTTAAGCCCATTGCTCAGCAACAAACTCACCGAGGTGGAGGAGCGCTACCAGGAACTGGAGACGCGCCTGGCCGACCCCAAGGTATTGGGCGACAACGAGGTCTACCAAAAGGTGGCCAAGGACCACGCCGACCTGGACCAACTGGTCAACGTCTTTCGCGAGTACCGCCGCCTGGAGGCGGAGCTTAACGAGAACCGCGAGCTGGCCAAGGACTCCGACCCCGAGATGGCCGAGATGGCCAAGGCCGAGGTGGAGGCCGCTTGTGCGCGCCTGCCCCAGTTGGAGCACCAACTGCAACTGCTGCTCTTGCCCAAGGACCCCAACGACGACAAGAACGTCCTCCTGGAGATCCGCGCCGGCACCGGCGGCGAGGAGGCGGCCCTGTTCGCCGCCGAGCTGCTGCGCATGTACCTGCGCTTCGCCGAGCTCAAGCGCTGGAAGACCGAAATAATGAGTTCCTCGGAGAGCGCCAACGGCGGCTTCAAGGAGGTCATCGCCATGATCTCCGGCCAGGGGGCCTACAGCCAGCTCAAGTACGAATCCGGCGTGCACCGCGTGCAGCGCGTGCCGGTCACCGAGAGCCAGGGCCGCATCCACACCTCGGCGGTCACCGTGGCCGTCTTGCCCGAGGCCGACGAGGTGGAGGTGGACATCCGCATCGAGGACCTGCGCATCGACTTCTACCGCTCCACCGGCGCTGGCGGCCAGCACGTCAACACCACCGACTCCGCCGTGCGGCTCACCCACCTGCCCTCGGGCCTGGTGGTCACCTGCCAGGACGAGCGCTCCCAGCACAAGAACCGGGCCAAGGCCATGAAGGTGCTGGCCTCGCGCCTGCTTGACGCCAAGATACAGGCCCAGCAGGCGGCGGAGGCCGCCAGCCGCAAGAGCCAGGTGGGCACCGGCGACCGCTCCGAGCGCATCCGCACCTACAACTACCCCCAGGGCCGGGTCACCGACCACCGCATCGGGCTGACGCTGTACAAGCTGGAGTACATCCTGCAAGGCGACCTCTCGGAGCTGATCCCACCCCTGATCTCCCACTTCCAGGCCGAGGCCCTCAAGGTTTCGGGGGCTTGATAGAGCCTGGAGCAGCGCCGATCGGGTATGCGATGGGAATGAAATCCGCCGCTGGCATAGCCACTCTTGATGTAGGGGCGGGGTTTATCCCCGCCCGTCTTGTTCCCGGCGGACACCGGACACGGGCGGGTATCAGCAAAGATTGCGCGGCCTAGTTTTTTACCTTTTCTCGACCTCCTGAATTGTTAAATTCCGGGCGGGGACGAACCCCGCCCCTACATAAAATCAAAATAGCGGTGATACATTTGCCCTTTCCCCATCCTGGCATTCTGGCTTAAGCTCGGCCATGACTGAAACCTGGACCATAGGCCGGCTCATACCCTGGGCCGCCCAGCACCTGCAAAAGTACGGCGTCAGCGCCCCCCGGCTCTCCGGTGAGCTGATGCTCACCCGGGTGCTGGGCTGCACCCGCGTGGACCTCTACCTGCGCCACGAGCAGCCGCTGGACCCCCAGGAGCTGGCCGCCTTCAAGGCCCTGATCCTGCGCCGCCGGGCCGGTGAGCCCCTGGCCTACATCCTGGGCCGCCGCGAGTTCTATGGCCTGGACCTGGCCGTGGGCCCCGGGGTGTTGGTGCCGCGCCCGGAGACCGAGCACCTGGTGGAGGAGGCCCTCA
>JAKAGJ010000270.1 GCA_021815655.1 Deltaproteobacteria bacterium
CCGGTTGGTGCGCGGCGAGAGGAACTGGGCCAGCAGGTAGCCGGTGCCGCCGTGCAGCTCCACGGCGTCGAAACCGGCGGCCTTGACCCGGGCGGCGGCCTCGGCAAACGACCGCGCCACGCCGGCGATCTCCTGGCGGCTGAGCGCCCGGGGAACCTTATCGCCCAGGGGCACCGCCGAGGGGGCCAGGGGCTGGTCGCTCCAGGCATAGCGGCCGGCGTGGTTGAGTTGCAGGCTGGCCCGGGCCCCGCCCTCCTTGATGGCCCGGGCCACCTGGGCCAGGCCGGGCAGGAAGCGGTCGTGGTCCACCCGCAGGGTGAAGGGAGAGCCCAGGCCCAGCTCGTGCACGGCGGCGTTCTCGGCCACCACCAGGCCCACGCCCGAGGCGCCCATGCGGCGGTAGTGCTCCAGTAGAAAGGGACCGGGCTCGCCGCTGGGGCGGGCATAGCCCAGGAACAGGGGGGCCATGGTCAGACGGTTGGCCAGCTTGAGGGTCCCCAGGTCCAGGGGCGAGAAAAGCAGGGGATGGGCTTGCATGGCGGCCTCCAGCGGCATAGGGTGGACGCGCCAGCGGCGCGACAGGTCCATGATAGCAGCCCCGGGGTGGCCAGGGCCAGCCCGCCGCGCGTTCCGGACCTGGGCCCCCCTTGCGCGCGGCCCCAAACCTGATAAAACCACGAGTAACCGGCGGGCCCGCCCCGCCATCGCCAACCTGATCCAGGAAGCGCCCCATGGCCCTTCGCAAAAACCTGGCCTGGACCCTGGCCCTGGTCCTCCTGCTGACCGCCGTCCCGGCCGCCCTGGCCGCCCCGGCCGCGCCCGTGGAGACCGTGGCCCTGCCCATCACCGTGGACTATCCCCTGCTGCGCGCGCTGCTGGCGCGCCAGTCCTTCGACGGCCCGGGCGAATCGGCCCTGGTGCTGGACGAATTCCAGGGCTGCACCTTCATCGAGCTATCCCAACCCCAGGTGGGTCCCGAGGGCGAATACCTGCGCCTGCGCTGCGCCATAAAGGTGCGCGTGGGGGTCCCCCTGGGGAGCAAGTGTCTCAAGCCCGTGGAATGGCAGGGCTTTATCGAGCTGGTCCAGGAGCCGCGCCTGATGCGTGGCTCCTGGGACCTGCGCTTCACCACCCTGGAGTCGCGGCTGTTCAACAAAGACGGCCAGCCGGCCAAGCTGGCCCAGACCATGTGGGACCTGGTCAAGGGGCATGTGCACGCCTACCTGGACCGCCAGGCCATCAGCCTGGCCCCGCCCATGCAGGAGTTGCAGTCCTTCCTGCCCCTGCTCCTGGATCAGCGCTCCCAGGCCCGGGCGCAAGCCTGGCTGAAAAGCCTGCGCCCCGGCCCCATCCGGGTGACGCCCCTGGCGGTGCGCGCCGATATCCTCATGGACGCCGTGCCCTCTCCGCCCGCCGAGGCCGAGGAGCGCCTGGACATCAGCGACCAGGAACTCAAGCGTTTCATCGAGTCCTGGCAGGCCTGGGACGCTTTCCTGGTCTATGAGATCAACTTCCTGGCCCGCCAGCCGCTGACCCCCCAGGAGCAGCGCCTGCTCCTGGACACCCTTCTGGAAACCCGCTACCGGTTCGTGGCCGAGCTGAATCAGGAGTCGCCCGGCCGGCGCGACGTGGTGCGCGAGCAGTTCGTGCTGGCCTGGAAGCGGCTGGCGCCGATCCTGCGCCGCCATCTGGAGGCGGAGGGCCAGGGCCCCCGACTGAGCTACCTGGGCTTCTTCACCGCCGCCGACGCCCTGGCCGCCCTGGACAAGCTGGGCCCCACCCTGGGCGTGGAGATCAGCCGCAACGGCCTGATCCGCCTGGCCCGCCTGTTGGAGGGCGAGGGCGGGGCCTCGCCCATCCTGGAATACGGCCAGGGCGTGGACCCGGCCCTGCGCCGGGCCCTGGGGCTGGGGCCGGCCCCGGACGACTCCGGCCCGGCCTTCAGCGAGGAGTCCCTGCCCTGGGAGCCGCCGGCCCCCCAGCCCCCCGAGGGCGGGATCGCGCCGGACCCGGATGGCCTGACGCCGGTGCCGAGCGAGCCGGGACAGACCGCCCCGCCGGCAGCCCCAACCACCACCACGCCAACCGCCCCGCCGGCCTGGCGGGAGGTGCCCCTGCCCACGGCACCGCCCAGCACCAGCCGATTCCTGCGCTGGCTCCTGGGCACCGCCTGGGCCGCCCCGGCCCAGGGTGAGGGCCCCCTGGACCTCCAGGAGATACGTCCCTGGGTCTTGGGCGGCAACAACCGCGACTTCTACCTGGAACGGCTCAAGGAGGCCATCCGGGTGGGGGCCCGCCGCACCCTGGAGAAGAAGCGCCTGGAACCCAGGCACCAGGAGATGTTCGTCAGCCTGGCCCTGGCCACGGCCTGGCAGGAGAGCTGCTGGCGCCAGTTCCTGGCCAATGGCGGCAAGATCACCTACCTGCGCTCCTACAACAACTCCTCGGTGGGGGTGATGCAGATCAACGAGCGGGTCTGGCGGGGCATCTACAACCTGCCCAGCCTGCGCTGGAACGTGCTCTACAACATCCGCGCCGGCTGCGAGATACTGAACCTCTACCTGCGCGACTACGCCCTGCCGGCCCTGGACGACCGCCGACCCCTGGATGGCGACACCCTGGCCAAGGCGGTCTACGCCATGTACAACGGCGGGCCGGCCCAGTTCGAGCGCTTCCTCAAGCGCCAGTCCAAGAAATCCTACCTGATCAGTGACAAGCTGTTCAGCGAGAAGTACGGCTGGGTCAAGGCTGGCCAGTGGGAGCGGCTGGAGAACTGCTGGGGACAATAGCGCCGGTAGGGACGACGTCCATGAAAAGACCGGCCGCGCCTCCCGTGGGGGGCGCGGCCGGGTTGTTCATGAAGGACGCAAGCGGCTAGGCGGCGAAAACGTCCTGGAGCACGATGGTGGCCTCGCGGTCCGGCCCCACGCTGACCAGGGTGAGCGGCGCGCCCACGAACTGGGCCAGGCGCTCCAGGTAGGCCCGGCAGGAGGCGGGCAGGTCATCATAGCGGCGCGCGCCGGTGATGTCCTCCCGCCAGCCCTCGAACTCCTCGTAGATGGGCTGGCACTGACCCAGCTTGTTCAGCGAGGCGGGCAGGGCCTCCAGGGTGCCACCGTCGGGCAGGCGGTAGCCCACGCAGAAGTAGAGCTTGTCGAGCCCGGTGAGCACATCCAGTTTGGTGATGCACAGCCCGGTGATGCCCGACAGTCGCACGGCCTGCCTGACCACCACGCCGTCCAGCCAGCCGCAGCGGCGGGGTCGGCCGGTGGTGGAGCCGAACTCGGCGCCCTTCTCCTGCATCCAGCGGCCGTTCTCGTCCAACAGCTCGGTGGGGAAGGGCCCGCCGCCCACTCGTGTGGTGTAGGCCTTGACCAGGCCCAGCACGGAGTTGAGGCGGGTGACGCCCACCCCGGCCCCGCAGCAGGCCGAGCCGGCCACCGGATTGGACGAAGTGACGTAGGGATAGGTGCCGTGGTCGATGTCCAGGTGGGTGCCCTGGGCGCCCTCGAACAAGAGCGAGCCGCCGCCGGCCAGCACCCGCTCCAGCTCCAGGGAGACGTCGCTGATGTAGGGCGCCAGGCGTTTCGCATAGCCCAGATACTGCTCGTATATGGCCTGGGCCGACAGGGGCTCTTCGTGGAAGTAGTTGGCCAGCCAGAAGTTCTTCTCGGCCACGTTGGCCTCGATCTTGGAGCGCAACAGCTCGGGCTCGGTGAGGTCCACGGCGCGCACGCCCACGCGGGCGGCCTTGTCCTCGTAGCAGGGGCCGATGCCCCGGCCGGTGGTGCCGATGGCCCCGCCGCCCTTGGCCTTCTCGCGAGCCAGGTCCAGGGCGGCGTGGTAGGGCATGATAAGGTGGGCGCGCTCGCTGATGCGCAGGCGCTCGGGGCCCACCTTCACCCCGCGCGCCGCCAGGCGGTCGATCTCGCCCAGCAACACCGCCGGGTCCACCACCACGCCGTTGCCCACGAAGCAGGTCTTATTCTGATGCAGGACCCCGGAGGGGATCAGATGCAGGATGAATTTCTCGCCGCCCACCACCAGGGTGTGGCCGGCGTTGTTGCCGCCCTGGAAGCGCACTATTCCGTCCACCCGCTCGGTGAGCAGGTCCACCACCTTGCCCTTGCCCTCGTCCCCCCACTGGGAACCCACCACGATCACGCATGCCATGGGCCTCGATCCTCCAGGTATTTCATTGTATCGGCCCCAAAAATCCCCTGTGTACCCTACTGTACAAGCGCGCCTGTGTCAATGCGCCCCGGTTTGATGGGGCACCGGGCCCATGATATACTCCATTCCGCGCGGGAGTAGCTCAGTTGGCCAGAGCGTCAGCCTTCCAAGCTGAGGGTCGCGGGTTCGAGTCCCGTCTCCCGCTCCAAAGAGATCTGAAGTTCCCCCGATGTTGTGGACACCTTGAAAGGGTCGGATAATGGCCCAGGAGGTGTTCCATGGGAGATCATCGCCGGAGTTTCAGCCGGGAGTTCAAGGTGGAGGCGGTTCGCTTGATGACC
>JAKAGJ010000271.1 GCA_021815655.1 Deltaproteobacteria bacterium
AAGAGGCCCACGATCTCGGCCCCGCCCTGGGCGGTGCGCTGGCAGAGCGCCTGCACCTTGTCGGCCGGCAGCAGCTCGGGCAATGGGATGCCGCTGACGTTGGAGAGCCGGGGCAGGGGCACCATGGTGTCGCCGTGGCCGCCGAGGACAAAGGCGTGGCAGTTTTCCACGCTGACGTCCAGGGCCTCGGCGATGAAGTAGCGGAAACGGGCCGAGTCGAGGACGCCGGCCATGCCGATGACCCGCTCGGGAGGGAAGCCGCTGGCCTTCAGGGCCACGTGGCACATGGCGTCCAGGGGGTTGCTCACTATGATCAGCACGGCGTTGGGCGATAACTTGGCCGCCTCGGCCACCACCTTGTGGACGATTCCGGCGTTGGTCTTTATCAGGTCGTCGCGGCTCATGCCTGGCTTGCGGGCGATGCCGGCGGTGACGATGATGACGTCGGAGCCTGCCGTGGCCTCATAGGCGTTGGCGCCCCGCAGGCGGGCGTCGTGCTTCTCTATGGGAGCGGCCTCACAAAGGTCCAGGGCCTTGCCCTGGGGCATGCCCTCCACCACGTCCACCAGGACCACGTCGGCCAGCTCTTTTTCGGCGGCACGCTGGGCGCAGGTGGCGCCCACGTTGCCGGCTCCAATCACCGTGATTTTCTGAAGCATGGGTTTTCTCCTTGCATCCTATCTAGATGGTTGCGGTCTAGAACTTTCTCTTCAGCAGCGCGGTTTTAATACCGGTGATGGCCTTGGTGGGGTTGAGGCCCTTTGGGCAGGCCTCGACGCAGTTGAGTATGGTGTGGCATCTCCAGGCGCCGTGGTGGTCGTCCAGGATGTCCAGGCGCTCCTGTGCGCCCTCGTCGCGGCTGTCGTCGATGAAGCGCCAGACGTTCAGCAGCGCGCTGGGTCCCAGGTACTCCGGGTCGGCCCAGTAGGAGGGGCAGGAGCTGGAGCAGCAGGCGCAGAGTATGCACTCGTAGAGCCCGTCCAGGCGCCTGCGCTCGGCCGGCGATTGCAGCCGCTCCTTGTCCGGGGCCGGCGCGCGCGTGATCAGGTAGGGCTTGACCGTGAAGTACTTCCGCAGGAAGTCCTCCAGGTCCACCACCAGGTCCTTGATGAGCGGCAGCCCGGGCAGGGGCTGAATCACCACCCGTCCCTTCCTGGCCACCTCCTCGATGTGGGTGACGCAGGTGAGCATGTTGGCCCCGTTGACGTTCACCCCGTCGGAGCCGCAGACGCCCTCTCGGCAGGAGCGGCGATAGGCCAGGGTCCCGTCCTGCTCCCAGCGTATCTGGTTCAGGCCGTCCAGCACCATCATGCCGGGCTTGGTGATGTTCACCTGGAAGTCCTGGTAGCGGGGCTCCCCACCACCGGCGGGGTCGTATCTCAATATGGTGAAGGTTACGCTCTGCATGGCGACCTCTCTATGGCAGTATTTTGAAAAAGGCCGTCCTGGCCTTTCTCAATACTGAGCGGGCAAAAACGTGGTTTTGCCAACCCAGACAAATTGCTTGGCTCTGCGAGCCGGCGCAATTTGGCGCGCCGTCCATGGCGCGCAGTGCGGGCCGTTGCTCCACAGCCCGCACTAGTACTTGCGCTCGGCCAGGGCGATGGAATCCACGGTCAGCGGCTGCATGCGCACCGGCTTGTAGTCCAGACCCACCCCGCCCCCAGGCTCCAGAAAGGCCAGGGTGTGCTTGTGCCAGCCTGCGTCGTCCCGGCGGGGGTAGTCGTCGCGGTAGTGACCGCCCCGGCTCTCCCGCCGCGCCAGCGCCCCCTCGGCGATGGCCGAGCAGACGTCCAGCATGTGACCCAGCTCCAGGGCCTCGATCAGGTCCAGGTTGTAGGCCAGGCCCTTGTCCTGCACGCTCAGGTTAGCGAAGGCCGCCCGGTGCCCCGCCAGCTTGCCCTTCAGCTCGCGCAGGTCCGACTCCGTGCGGAACACACCGCAGTGCATCTCCATGTCCAGCCGAAGCTGCTCCATCAGGGGACCCATGGCCCGCTGGGCCGGGCCATTCAGCAGACGCCGCACCTCGGCCATGCCGGCCGACCCAGCCGACTCGGACAGGTCCAGCCAGGAGGACTGGCTGGCCACGTACTCCCCCATCTGGCGACCACCCTCCCGGCCAAACACCATCAGGTCCAAAAGCGAGTTGGTGCCCAGCCGGTTGGCCCCATGCACGCTGGCGCAGGCCGCCTCGCCCGCCGCGTAAAGACCGGGCACCACCGTCTCCGCGCCGTCATCGCCAGGAGTCACCACCCGCGCGAAACGGTCCGTGGGGATGCCACCCATGGAATAATGCGCCGTGGGTACCACCGGGATCGGCTCCTTGGTGCAGTCCACGCCCGCGAAAACCATGGCCAGCTCCCAGATGCCAGGCAGCCGCTCCATGATCTTGTCCTTGCCGATGTGGTCGATCTTCAAGAGGGCGTAGTCACCCTGGGGGCCGCAGCCACGACCACCGCGCACCTCCTCGGCGATCCCACGGCTCACCACGTCCCGGCAGGCCAGATCCTTCTCCGTGGGCGCGCACACCTCCATGAAACGGTCGTCCTTGCAGTTCAGCAGATAGCCGCCCTCCCCGCGCACTGCCTCGGTGATCAGGTTGCCAGCACCGTAGATCCCCGTGGGGTGGAACTGCAAAAACTCCAGGTCCTGGCTGGGCAGCCCGGCCCGCATGCAAAGCGCCGCCCCGTCCCCCGTGCAGATGTGCGCGTTGCTGGTGGTGCGGAACACCCGCGCGTAGCCGCCCGTGGCCAACAGCACCGCTTTGGCGTGGAACAGGTGGAAACCGCCCCTCACCATGTCCCAGGCCAGCACGCCGCAGGCCACACCGTCCTGCAACAGGATCTCCAGCGTGTAGAACTCGTTGTAGAAATGCACCCCCTGCTTCAAACACTCCTCGAACAACGTGTGCAGCATGGCGTGACCCGTCCGGTCGGCCGCCGCACAGGAACGGTGCACCTCGCCCTTGCCAAACTTGCTGGTGTGACCGCCAAAGGCACGCTGGTAGATGCGACCGTCATCCATCCGAGAAAAGGGCAGGCCCATGTGCTCCAGCTCGATCACCACGCTGGGGGCCTCCCGGCACATGAACTCGATGGCGTCCTGGTCCCCCAGCCAGTCAGAGCCCTTCACCGTGTCGTACATGTGATAGCGCCAGTCGTCGTGCTCCACGTTGCTCAAGGACGCGCCGATGCCACCCTGCGCGCTCACCGTGTGGCTCCGCGTGGGAAACACCTGGCTGATCACCGCCGTGTCCACCAGACGCCCGGCCTCCAGCGCCGCCCGCAGGCCAGCACCCCCGGCCCCCACCACCAGAGCACCCACCCGATGGGTCGTTAGGTTCATGCTCGCTGACATAGCCATCTCTCCTACGGCCGCACCTGGAAGGTGAGAACCGTCACCGCCCCGAAAAGACCGAAGGCCAGACACACCACCCAGTTCAACGAGGTCAGCAATATGCGCCAGCCCTCCCGGTGCACGTAGTCGTCGATCACCAGCTTGATCCCGTTCATGGCGTGGTACAGACCCAGCACCAAAAACAACAACTGCAAGCCCTTGTAGTAGGGGTCGGCCAGGCGAGGCGCCACCGCCTCGTAGGTCACAGGACCACCACCCGTGTAGTGCAACAATATGAAATGCAGGCCCAGGATGACCAGAAGCACCACCCCGCTCACCCGCTGGAATAGCCACTCAAAGGCCCCCGAACGCCCAGGTCCCAGATAGCCCACCGGTTACTCCTTTATCCAGACGCCGGGAACTGCCGCCCGGCGGTTCTGAACCAGCTTTAGTGGAAGGCCAAACGCAGCATCGGTATGCCGCCCAGCACCGTCAGGCCCGCGCTCACCGCCAGGGTCGCCACCACCCAGGACTTGTGAGGTCCCTTCTCGCCAGCCGTCCCATAGTCGATCAATACCACCCGCAGTCCGTTCAAACCGTGGAACACCACGCAGGCCAAAAGACCCACCTCCAAAATGTGAAACAGCGGCGACTGCACCACACCCATCACCTGGTCGAAGGACTCCTTGCCGCGGCCTATGTGGTGGATCACCCAGACGTGCATGAACAGATACAGCGCCAACCCCAGACCTGTCACCCGATGCAAAAGCCAGGCAACATAACCAGGGTGAAACCGATAACGCATCAATGGCCGATAGGATTTCATGTGCCTTTCTTCCCAAAAGCGAAGCCCCCGCCGGGGGGCGGGGGGAGGTAGGTTGGATATTAGCGGCGGTAGGCGGCCTTGCCTTCCAGGTAGAGGTCGCCGCCGTGCACGTCGTTGACGCAGACCAGGGGCATGTCCTCGACCACCAGGCGTCGCACCGCCTCGGGCCCCAGCTCGGGATAGGCGACCACCTCGGCCTGCTTGATGGAGCGGGCCATGAGCGCCCCGGCCCCGCCGATGGCCCCCAGGTAGACGGCCTTGTGCCGGGCCATGGCCTGCTTGACGTCATCGCCGCGCTTGCCCTTGCCTATCATGGCCTTGAGCCCGCGGGCGATGAGGGTGGGC
>JAKAGJ010000272.1 GCA_021815655.1 Deltaproteobacteria bacterium
GCCGCCCCCCTGGCCTTCGTGCCCTTGCAGGCCATGACGGCGGAGCAGGTGATGCCGGCCGTGGCAAGCGGCGCCCACGCCGGCCCGGCGCTGGCCCTCAAGGGCTGACGCCAGCCCGGCCACCTGGCCGATGTTTTTGGGGAAAAAAGTCCGGGCGCGGCCCGGCGTCTACTTAATGAAGTGCCCCAAGCGCGACCAGCGCACCCCGAAGCTCTCGTCCTCCCAGGACCAGTAGATCACCACCGCCCGGCCCAGGATGTCCTTGGCCGGCACGAACCCGCCCTTGCCCCCGAACCAAAAGCGGGAGTCATAGGACTGGTCGCGGTTGTCGCCCATGACGAAGTAATGGTCCGGGGGCACGGTCACCGGCCCGAAGTTGTCCCGGGGCTGCACGCCCGGCGGCAGGATGATGCGGTCGGTGAAATGGGCCCAGGGGTCGGACAGCGGCTGGCCGTTGATAAGGACCTGCTTGTTGCGGACCTCCACGCTCTCGCCGGGCAGGGCGATCACCCGCTTGATGAAGTCCTTGTCGCGGTCCTCCGGGAAGCGGAAGACTATGATATCGCCCCGCTGGGGTTGACCCAGGGGTACCAGCACTCGGTCGCTGAAGGGCAGTTTGATGCCGTAGGAGGACTTGCTGACCAGCAGGTGGTCACCGATGAGCAGGGTGGGCTTCATGGAGCCCGAGGGGATTTTGAAGGCCTGGGCCACCCAGGTGCGGATAATCAGGGCCAGCACCACGGCCCAGATCAGGGCCTCCAGGTACTCCAAAACGATGTGCTTTTTCTTGTCTTCCTCGCGGCGGCTGAACCACACGGGCAAGCTCTCCTGCTGGAGTATCCGGCCAAAAACCACGGCCCAAGTTATCAAGCCTGCCGAGGGTCCGCGCGGCGGGGCCTGCTGGACAGAGGATTGCCAAGGTTCGAGGGCTTGGGCAACCTGAGCGGGCAGGAGCCGGTTGGGGGCGCGTACCTTTTCCGGGGACGGCCCCGGGCAACTAGGCTCGCGGGCAAGCATACTGCTTGGGACCGCGCCTGTAAAGCCATTGACCGCCTCGGACTTTTTACCCTTAGCCAGGCCCTGGGGGCGCGGCCAACCAGCCAGCACCGGGCCTTTCGCCGGAGGTCCCGGCTGGCCGAAGGTCATGCGGTCAGAGGCAGCGGCCACCATGCCCACACGCCGCCGACCTGGCGTGATAATCGCCCTCCCCGGCTTACGATAAGTTGACGCTGTCTGACGGCTATGGTAAATAATCGCCGTACAAATTCCTCGGTAGCTCAGTCGGTAGAGCAGGTGGCTGTTAACCACCCTGTCGCTGGTTCGAGTCCGGCCCGGGGAGCCAAAAAATCAAGGGGTTAGGCCGAAAGGCCTGACCCCTAATTTTTTACCAGTCTCCGCATAGTCTCCATTGCCAACCAATTGCACTCGGTCCACCGTGAGCGTGACCGCGCCGAAGTTCTCATCCGCTAAGCCTTCCAGGATGTAGGGACGTTGCCAGTCCAGGCCCATATGGAAACGGCGGAAGGCCTCGGGGAAGAACGTGGTCTCCACCAGGCCGGTTTCGTCCTCAAAGGTCAGAAACTGCATGGGCTCCTCATTCTTGGTCCACACCGTCTTGCCGATGAGTAGCCAGCCGGCCAGCCGCACCCTACGCCCCACGTGCCGGGGCAAGTCCCGAGCCTTGACCAACCGCTGGCCCCGCAAGGCCTGGGCGAATAGCTCCATGGGGTGGCGGTCCGGCAAAAAGCCCAGCACCGCGAACTGCCGGCGCAGTTCGGCCAGCGCATCAGCTGGGGGGAGACTGGGCGCGGCTGGGCTTCCGGCCTGGACAAATAAGCTCTGCCGCTGGGCTGCCGCTTCCCGCCGACGCTGCTGACTGGCCAGCCGCCAGAGAAGCCCGGCCCGCCCCTGCCCGGCCGCCAAGTCATCCAGAGCCCCGGCGCTAATCAAGGCCCGCGCCTCGTCCTCGGCCGGCAGGACGCGCTCATAGAAGTCTTCCGCGCTCTTGTAGAGACCGGCTTGGCGCTCAGAGACGATGCGCTCCATGGTCTGCCGCCCCAGGCCGCTGATGGCCATGAGCCCCACCCGCAGCTGGCGCCCTTGGCCGCTCCAGGCCACCTGGCTGGCGTTGACATCTGGGGCCAGCACGACGAGCCCCAGACGGCGCGCCTCGGAGACATAGGCAAAGGTGCTGTAGAAGCCGCCCTGGTTGCTGATGACCGCGGCCATGAACTGGGCGGGATGGTGAGTCTTGAGATAGGCCGCCTGAAAGCTGACCCGGGCGTAGCTGGCGCTGTGGGGCTTGCAGAAGCTGTAGCCAGCAAAGCTCATCATCATCTCCCAAATCTCGTCGATGCGGGCCTCGTCCACTCCCCTCTGGCGCGCCCCCTCCACGAAGTCCTGGCGATAATCCTTGAGCGCCCGCTCCTTGTCCTTCCAGTTCATCACCTTGCGCAGCTTGTCGGCACGGGCGTGGGAAAAGCCAGCCAGGGCCACCGCGGCCTGGGACACGTGCTCCTGGTAGACCATGATGCCGTAGCTCTCGGACAGGATCGGCTCCAGCAGGGGATGGATGGGTTGCCAGGCCTGGCCGTGCAGACGCTTCAGGTACTCCTGGATATAGGGGTTGGCGGCCGGCCGGATGATGCTGCTGTGTATGACCATGTGCTCGTAGTCGCCGCGCGCCGCCTTTTGCTGCAACAGCCGCGTGGCCGGGCTCTCGATGTAGAAGCAGCCCATGGTGTCCCCGCGCGCCACCGTGGCCTGGGTGGCCGGGTCGTCTTCGGGCTGCCAGGCCGCCTCGTCAAACTCCTGGCCGCTGTGGCGCAGGCTGGCCACGGCGTCGCGGATCACCGCCAGGCTGCGGTTGCCCAGGAGGTCTATCTTCACCAGCCCCGCCTCCTCGGCCCCCTCCTTCTCCCACTGGATGATGGGCACGCCCTTGGGCGCGGTTTCCAGGGGGGCATAGCTGTCGATAGGTCCAGGGGTGATGACCACCCCGCCCACGTGTACCGAGACATGGCGGGGGACGCGAACCAGTCCCTGGGACAGGCGCAGTATCTCCGGCCAGGGCGCGGGGAAGTCGGGCTCCTTGCCAGGCGGCAGGGCCTGGCGTTTTGGATAGAAGCCGGTGTGCCCCTCCACTGGCCCGCGCAGCCAGGGCAGCCGCCGGGTGAAGTCCTTGATCTCGCGGGCGGGGATGCCGAAGACCTTGGCCACCTCGCGGATGGCGGCGCGCCCTTGGAAGGGCATGTGGGTGGCCACCATGGCCGCGCGGCCTTGGTACTGCTCCAGCACCGAGGCGATGATACCGTCGCGTTCGTCCCAGGCGAAGTCAATGTCGATATCCGGCGGGTCGACGCGGTCGGGGTTGATGAAGCGCTCGAAGTAGAGGTTGTACTTGAGCGGACAGACGTTGGTGATGCCCAAGCTGTAGGCTACCAGGCTGGCCGCGCCTGAGCCCCGGCCGCAGATGCGCGGGCTGCGCCCCACGATGTCCTCCACCACCAGGAAATAGGACGAGAAGTTCTTGCCGGCGATGATGGCCAGCTCCTTTTCAAGACGCTCCACCGCCTGCGCCGGCAGAGGCTGGCCGTAGCGGTGGGCCGCCCCGGCATAGGCGCGTTCGCGCAGCACGGCGTCGGCGCTCCTGCCCTGGGCGTCGCGCCAGGGTGGCATGATGGTCCCTGGCATGGGCTGGTAGTCCAGGCGCTGGGCCAATTCCTGGGCAGCCCGGATGGCTGAGGGCTCGGTCTCGAAGCGGCGGGCGAACTCATGCGGTGCCACCAGCCAGGCGTCGGGCGGGGCCAGGTCCGCGGCTTCCAGACGCGAGAGGGAGGTGTTGAGGGCGATGGCCCGCAGCACCCGGTGGCGCAGGTAGTCCTCCGGTCCCAGAAAGAAGGTCCCGGCCAGCGCCACCAGGGGAGCCCCCAAGCGGCGGGCCTCCTGGCGCAGACGTAGTGTCTGGCCCTTGATGCCTCGCGGCAGGACGGCCAGAGCCGGCACCCCAGCCGCCCGCCAAGTGGCCAAAAGCTGAGCGCTGGTGGTGAGTACCGTCAGGCCGGGCGATAACTCCGGCAAGGACTTTTCCAAAGAGAAATTCGGGGCGCGGTGCCGGCGGGTGATGAGGCGGCAGAGGTTGGAGAAACCCTGGGCGCTCTGAACCAGGCAGAGAGCACGGCGGGGGGCGGCGGGGTCGGTGAGTTCCGCCCCCACTATGGGCTTTAAATTGTACCGTCGGCAGGCCCGCAAGAATTCCCACAGGCCGTAGAGGTTGTCGGTGTCGGTCATGGCCAGGCCCTGGTAGCCCAGTTCCGCCGCCCGGCGGCACAGGGCCTCTGGTGAGGCGGTGCCCCACAGCAGGGAATAATGCGAGCGCACCCCCAGGGCCAGGTCATACTTGGCCATCAAAGCCGTCCATGGCTTTGATGGCTGATCGGCCGGGCAAAAGAGGGTTTTTGCCCGGCCTCCCGGGCGCTAACGCGCCCGGCGGGCCGTCCATGGCCCG
>JAKAGJ010000273.1 GCA_021815655.1 Deltaproteobacteria bacterium
CGCCAGCTTCTGGCCTACCTGGAGGGTCGGGGCCAGGGCCTGGACGCGCCGGTGGACCTGGAGGGGCTCACGGACTTTGCCCGCGCGGTGATGGAGCGGGTGCGGACCATCCCCTACGGCCAGACCCGCAGCTACGGCCGCATCGCCCAGGAGGCGGGGCGCCCGGGCGCCGCCCGCGCCGTGGGCCAGGTTATGCACCACAACCCCGTGCCCCTGTTCGTGCCCTGCCACCGCGTGGTGGGCGCCGGCGGCGCCCTCACCGGCTTCGGCGCCGGCCTGCCCACCAAAGAGGCCCTCTTGGAACTGGAGCGCGGCGGGCGGCTGTTCTGATCTTTCACTCCTGAATGTCGGCATCTCCCGTATCGACCATGTCCAACATACAAGGAGCGGGGTTTATCTCCGTCCGGGCTTTGCCGTTTCCTTGCTACCCCCTCAGGGCAACCGGCATTCCCTCGGCGGGTCCAGGCGGGGGGTGACTTGCCAGTCCTGGCCGTCGCTGACCAGCTTGAGGCAGCCCTGACGGGCGGTGGTGTAGGTCTGGGCTCCCACCGCCAGGGCGCGGGCGCGGCTGTCGGCCCGGGGCATGCCGAAGCTGTTGCCGCAGCCGGCGGAGTACACCACAGCCACAGGCTGTATCCGCTCCAGCAACTGGCTGGTGCAGGAGTCCTTGCCGCCGTGGTGGGGGGCCACCAGTATCTGCCGCCCACCTCGGGGCAGGCCCGGGGCCACGGCTCTTTCGATCTTGGGGCCGGCGTCGCCGGGTAGCCAAAGCCAGGTGCGCCCCAGGCCCAGGCCCAGCCACAGGGAGCGGTCGTTTTCCTTGCGCGCCAGAAGGTCGTCGCCGGGTCGGGGCCAGGCCAGACGCAGGCGGGCGCCGCCCAGCTCGCTCATTCCCGCCAGGCTGTCAGGGGTGAGTATGGGCGTGCCCT
Organism: Deltaproteobacteria bacterium; assembly: GCA_021815655.1. Classification (GTDB taxonomy): domain Bacteria; phylum Desulfobacterota; class Desulfarculia; order Desulfarculales; family Desulfarculaceae; genus JACRDC01. The sequence continues at coordinate 930 of JAKAGJ010000273.1, forward strand.
GGGCGGCGGCCAGGCCCAGCAGACGGGCATAGGGGCCGCCGGGGTGGCTGGCCGGCTCGCCATTTATCCATATCTGGCCAGGCGCCAGCCAGCGGGCCAGGAAGGGCAGGCCGCCCGCGTGGTCCGGGTGGGGGTGGGAGCAGGCCAGAAAGTCCACCCGGCGCAGGCCCTGGGACCACAAAAAGGGCGCCAGCACGGCTTGGCCGGTATCCAGATCGCCGCGCCCGCCGCCGGCGTCCATGACCAGCACCTGTCCCTGGGGCAGGCGCGCCACCGCCGCCGAGCCTTGCCCCACGTCCAGGACCCACACCGTCAGGCGTCCGTCGGGCGGCGGCGGCGAGGCCTGGATCACCCCCAGGGCCAGGGCCAGGCCGGCCACGGCCCCAGCCAGCCACCAGCGCACAGCTCGGGGCAGGACCAGGGCCAGCAGGGCCGCGGCGTAGATGAGCGCCACCACCGTGGGGCTGGGTCCGGCCAGGTAGGTGAAGGCCCCGGGCAGGCCGGCCAGGTACTGGGCCAGATCCACGGCCACGCCGGCCGGGTGCGCGGCCCAGCCCAGCAATAAGGATCCGCCCGCCGGCCAGAAGAGCCCCAGGCTCGCGCCCAGCAGCCCCAGGGGCAGCACCAGCATGGCCACCAGGGGGATCAAAAGGGCGTTGGCCGGCAGCGACAGCCAGGGCAGGTTGTGGAAGTAGAGCACGGTCAGCGGCCAGAGAGCCACTCCGATCACCGCGCCCATGGCCAGCCAGGCCAAGAGCCCGCCCCACCAACGCCCCAGGCCCTGGCGGCGGCGCAGCCAGGCCATCAGCGGCACGGCCAGCAGCAGGATGGCCGCCACGGCGGTGAAGGAAAGCTGGAATGAGACGCTTAGGGGCGCCTCGGGCCAGGTCAGCCCGATCATGATGGCCGCCAGGGCCAGCGCGCCCAGGGAGCGGTAGGGCCGGCCGGCCCACAGGGCGGCCACCAGGCAGGCGGCCATGATGAGGGCGCGGGTGGTGGGCAAAGAGCCGCCGGCCAGCAGGGCGTAGGCCGCCGCCGGCCCCAGCGCCAAGGACGCGGCCAGCTTGGGCACCGGCCAGCGCAGGGCCAGCCCTGGCCAGGCGGCCAAGAGCCAGCGCAGCACCAGGCAGGACCAGCCCCATACGATGCCCAGGTGCAGGCCGGCGATGGCCAGCAGATGGGCCGTGCCCGTGACGTTGAAGGCCTCGCGCGCCGCCCCGGAAAGCTCGCCGCGCTGCCCCAGCACCAGGGCCAGGATCAGCGCCCGTCCTTGGCCGGCGGGCAGGCCGGCCAGAACCAAGCCCAGGCGCTGGCGTTGTTTCTCGATCCACAGTCCCAAGCCGCCCGGGGGGCCGGGACCCACCTCGCGCAGGCCGGCGCGCTTGCCGGCGTTGGCCTGCACGTACAGGTCTTGGCCGGCCATATACTGGGCAAAGTCAAAGCCGCCGGGGTTGGCAAAGCCGGTCACGGGCTTGAGCCTGGCTTGCAGGGTGACTAGGCGTCCCACCGGCGGGGCGGGCGCTTGCTGGGGCAGATTGAGCGAGGCCAGGCCCGAGGCCGGCTGGCCGTCCACGGCTAGCGCCCGCACCAGGACGCGGCTGCCGAAGCGCGCCGGCTGGGGCGCGCCCACCACCTGGGCCACCAGGGCGTGGGGCTGGTTGTCGGCATGGCGGCGCAAGTGGTCTGAGGCCAGGGGCTGGGCCCGCTGCCAGGACAAGAGCCCTCCGCCCAGCAGCAAAAATCCCAGGCACAGCCCGAGCAAGGAAAGCCGCCCCCGCCACAGGCCCTGGGCCAGCACCCCGGCCAGCGCCAGTCCGGCGGCCAGCAGCGCCCAGGCCGCCGGCCAGGCCCGGGCGTCGGCCAGCACGATGCCCAAGAGAAGCGCCGCCGCCGGCCAGACCAGGGGAGGGGCCGGGGCGGTCATGGCGGGGGTCAGCGGGAGGCGCTGGGGGTGGTCTTATCCTCGGACGGCGCCTGTAGGGGGCCGCGCCCCTTCTCCAGGCGGTAGAGGAACTGGTACACCCGCTCGCGCCAGATATACACCGGCGCCACGAAGGCCAGGCTGGCCAGGAAGAGCCAAACCATGGCCCACCAGTCCTCCCGGTAGGCCAGGGCGCCCTGCATGCTGAGCATGAGGGTGCCGGGGATGCGGCCAATGGCGCAAACAATGATGAACATGCGCCAACTCATGGGGGCCAGGCCCAGGATGTAGCACAGGATGTCCTTGGGGAAGCCGGGCACCACGAAGCAGATGAAGGCGCCCAGCACCCCCTGGCGCTCCATCAAAAAAGACAGCCGCTCCATGTACGGCGCCGGCACCACCCGCTCCACGAAGGCCCGCCCCACCAGGCGGGCCACGCCGAAGTTTATCAGCGAGCCCACGGTCAGGCCCACCGTGGAGTAGGCCACGGACAGCCACCACCCGAAGATGTAGCCACCCACCGCGCCCACCAGCTCTCCGGGGATGGGGGCGATGAAGACTTGCAGTATCTGGAAGATGACGAACACCGCCGGGGCCCAGACCCCGTAGCTCTCTATGCGGACACGGAAGGCGTCCTTGTCCTGCAACAGGCGCCACCACTCCAGGCAATAATCCCAGATTGGCCGCCAGTATAGCCAGGCGAGCAGGCCGCAGACGGCCAGGGCGGCCAGGCCCAGGCCCCACTTTAGCCTCTGGTGGGCCGGAGCGGCGGGTTTGTCGGGGTCTGGCGGTTGGGTCATGCCGGAAGATGTCATGGCGTGCCTTGTTGAGAGCCGGTTGGGCGGCGGCGAGCAAAGGGTAAGCGGAGAGGGGTCAGGGGTTGTCGCTCTCCACGGCTTGCAGCAGGCGCTCCGGGCAGTCGGGCACGGCGGCCAGCACCTGGCGCCAGGGGCTCAAGGGCTTGGGCGCGTCGCCCTGACTCAGAAACTGCTCGATGCCCCGAGCCAGGCCGTGGCCAAAGGCCTGCACGGCCTGGTTCTCCTCCCGCCAGTCGTAGACCAGGCCGTTGATGGCGGCCAGGGCGGCGTAGGCCGCCTGATACTCCCCGGCCAGGCCGGAATAGGCGGCTTGCAGGGAGCGCGCCAGGCCCAGGGAAAGCTGCGCGCCGGCCAAGGCCAACTGGCCCAAGAGGCACAGGGTAATGTCGGTGGTCATGCGCAAAAGGCCCTTGTGGGGGTCTTCCTGGGACAACCCCTGGTGCTTGTGCTCGTAGCTATCGGCCAAGTCCACCTGGCAGACCTGGCCTGGGGAGAGCCGGCGCCAGGCCTCGGCCAGGGTGGCCATCTCCAGGCCCCAGTCGGCGGAAAAGCCCCAACCGGCCACGGCCTCCAGGTCCAGGGCCACCTCGCCGGCCAGGGGATAGCGGAAGGCGCGCAGGAAGGCCAGCAGGGGCAGCGGCCCCAGCAGGCGCTCCAAGGCCAGGAGCAGCGGGGCCACGAAGAGCCTGGTCACCCGCCCAAAAAGGCGGTGGGTGAAACGGGGATAATAGCCCTTGGCAAAGGCCAAGCCCAGGGCCGGGTTGAGCAGGGGATAGGCCAGGCGCGCCAGGCTCAAGCGGTCATAGCCCACCACGTCGCAGTCCTGCACCGCCGAGAT
>JAKAGJ010000274.1 GCA_021815655.1 Deltaproteobacteria bacterium
TGTTCAAGATAGCTGGGGCCATTCTTGCCGTAGCGGGCGCCGGCGTCAAGGCTTGGAGGGCCGTCCAGGCTAAGACCCCCAAATGCCGCGCATTATCCCGGCGCAATCCTCCGAAACCGGCTGGCGCGCGATTGACTTGCCCCCTATAGCATGCTAGCCTTGGCCTTCAATCTATCAGGCCGCCCGAAAAGGCGTCCACGGCTTTTTTGGCGCCAGCCCCTGGGCCGGCCCCAAGAGCGCAATTATCTGCGCCGCGCCCCCCGGGCAGCGCGGCGGCCACAGGGAAGGCACAAGAAGATGCTGGAGTTGATGCGCAAGCACGCGGGGAGCTGGATCATCAAGATCCTGTTGGGGGCCATCGCCCTGGCCTTCGCCCTTTCCTGGGGCGTCAGCTCCTACTACTCCCACCAGCAGGTGGCGGTCAAGGTCAACAAGGAGCCCATCTCCATCGGTCAACTCCAGGAGGAGCTGTCCAACCTCACCGAGGAGAGCCGGCGCCAGTTCGGCCCCCAGTACGACCGCATCGCCCCCATGCTCAATCTCAAGGAGCGGGCCTTGAGCCGCCTGGTGGACCGCACCCTGCTCTACCAGGCCGCCCGCGAGATGGGCGTCTTGGTCAGCGACCAGGAAATCCGCAGCCGCCTGATGGCCGTACCCGCCTTCCAGGTGGGCGGCAAGTTCGACTTCAAGCGCTACCAGCGCGCCCTGGCCCAAAACCGGCTGACGCCCGAGGCCTTCGAGACCTCCCTGCGCGGCCAGATCACCCTGGAGAAAGTGACCTCCCTGGTGGCCGGGGCCGCCGCGGTCAGCCCCCTGGAGTTGGAGCAGGCCTTGAACGATTCCCTGACCAAGGTGCAGGGGGTGTACCTGCTCATCGGCAACGACAGCCACCTGAGCAAGGTCAAGGCCACCGACGACGAGCTGGCGGCCTATTACCAGGCCCACCAGCGCGACTACCTGGTGCCCGAGAAGATCCGCTTCAATTACCTGGTCTTCCCCCTGGCCGCCTACCGTGACCAGGCCCAGGTGACCGACGATGACATCGCCGACGCCTATGAGCGCGACCGCAGCCGCTACGTGCACCCCGAGGCGGTGCGCGTCAGCCACATCCTGGTGCGCCTGGCCGACCCCGCCGGCCCCACCGAGGAGGCGGCGGCCAAGAAGAAGGCCGAGGAGATATTGGAACAGGCCAAGCAGGGCAAACAGCCCTTCCTCAGCCTGGCCAAGCAGGCCGGGCCGGGCACCGAGAGCGGCGATTTGGGCTTCATCGAGCGCGGCCAGACCGTGGCCCCCTTCGAGGAGGCGGCCTTTGCCCTGCAAACCGGGCAGGTGGGCCTGGTGCGCTCGCCCTTCGGCTGGCACGTCATCAAGGCCGAGGAGCATCGCGCCGCCAGCATCACCCCCCTGGAGCAGGTGCGCGGCGAGTTGCGCTCCCGCCTGGTGGAGCAGCAGGCCCGCGAGCGGGCCGAGGTGGCGGCCGAGCGAGCCTTTGACGAGGCCAACCACGGGGCCAAGCTGGAGGACCTGGCGGCCAAGTATAAGCTTAACCTGATAAATTCCCCCGCAGTCTCCGCCGATCAGGCCATACCCGGCCTGGCCGGGGTCAAGGGCCTGTTTGAGGCCTTCGAGGGGCTGTCCAGCGGCCAGGCCGCGCCGGTCTTCTCCTTCGACCAGGGCAGCGTGCTGGCGGTGTTGCAGGAGCGCATCCCCGAGCAGGTGCGCCCCCTGGCCGAGGTCAAGGAGGACGTGCGCCTGGCGGTGCTGGCGGCCAAGGCCCAGGAACTGGCCCGCCAGGAGGCGGCCAAGCTGATCGCCTCCCTGGCGCCGGAGAAGGACCCTGCGGCGGTGCTGGCCAAGAAGCCGGGGGCCAAGCGCACCGCCTGGCTGGGCGAGGATGACAGCATCGAGGGGCTGACCTCCTCGGCCTCCCTGGTTAAGGCCCTGTTCCTGCGCCCGGCCGGGCACCCCCTGGTGGGCGAGCCCATCCAGGTGGACCAGGGCTATTTGGTGGCGGCGCTCAGCGGCCAGAAGGCGCCCACCCCCCAGGCCAAGGAGGAGCGGCGTCCGGAGATGACTAAGCAGCTCTTGGCCCAGCGCCAGCGCCAGTTGCAGGAAAGCTTCATCGCCGACCTGCGGGCCAAGGCCGACATCAAGATACTGACCAAGCTCTAGGACGGGGGGCAGTCCCCCGGCGCGGGAGCGGCCCATGCAGCCCATCCGTCTTGAGCCCATCGGCCTGGTGCGCTCGGCCCTGGACCAGCGCCAGCAGGCCCCCCAGCAGGGACCGGAGGCTGGCCTGACGGCGGTGATCGAGATCGACCCGGCCTGGCGCCAGGGGCTGACCGGGCTAAAGCCTGGACGCGACTTGTGGGTGATCTACCACTTCCACCAGGCCGACCGACCCCGGCTCTTGGTGCATCCCCGCCGCGACGCCAGCCGGCCGCTGACCGGGGTCTTCAACACCCGCGCCCCCAACCGGCCGGCGCCCTTGGGCCTGACCCTGGTGCGCCTGTTGGCCGTGGATGACGGCCGGCTGACCGTGCGCGGCCTGGAGGCCCTGGACGGCACCCCGGTGCTGGACCTCAAGCCCTATATGCCCGGCCTGGACCAGCCGGCGCCCCTGGAGGAGCCATGAGTCAAGAGCCCATCGAGGCCCACGACGGCGTGGTGCACTTCTGGTGCCCCATGCTGGGGCAAACCCTGCATTTCGGCTACTGCCGCCGCTGCCAGGAGGGGCTGCCCTGCTCGCGGGTGCTCACCTGTTTCCAGACCCACTTCGACGTGGCCAGCTTCCTGGAGGCCCACTACACCCCCGAGGAGCGCGCCCGCTTCTTGGCCCCGCCCCCCAGCCGCCTTCAGCGTGTGGCCGGCGCCCTGGCCCAGGCCGGCCCCCATCCCGCCAGCAACGGGGAGGACGAGAAAAAATGACCAGCGTCACCGTGGTGGTGGACAACCGGCCCGGTCTGGAGGGCCTGGAGCCGGAATGGGGCCTGGCCCTGTGGATCGAGCACCAGGGCAAGGCCATCCTCTACGATACCGGCCAGGGCGCCACCCTGATGGCCAATCTGGCGGCCCTGGGGCTAGACCCGGCCCGGCTGGCCGGCGTGGTCATCAGCCACGGCCACCTGGACCACATCGGCGGCCTGGGCCCCCTTTTGGCCGCCCGGAGCGGCCAGCCCCTGGCGGTGTGGTGCCACATCGGCAGCTTCGACGCCCACTACAAGGAAGAGGATGACGGCCTCAAGGACATCGGTCCGCCCTTGGGCGGCCGCGCCGCCTACGAGGACCGGGGCGCCCAGTTCAATTTCGTGGACGTCTACGCCCAGCCCTGGCCGGGCCTGCACCTCTTGGCCCCCGTTCCCCGCCGCACCTCCTTCGAGCAGCCGCCCCCCGGCCTGGTGACCATGCTGGGGCCGGCGGTGTTGCCCGACCCGGTGACCGAGGACTTGGTGCTGGCCCTGGAGACCGCCGCCGGCCCCCTGGCCATAACGGGTTGCGCCCACGCCGGTTCGGCCAACATCCTCCTGCACGTGCAGCAGGTCATGGCCCGGCCCGTGGCCTGGCTCCTGGGCGGCCTGCACCTGGACCGCCTGGAGCCCCTGCCCCGCCAGGACACCCTGGAATTCCTGGCCAGCCAGCCCCAACTGCGGGTGGCCGCCGGCCACTGCACCGGCGAGCAGGCCCTGGGCGATTTGCAAGCCCTCCTGGAGGGGCGCCTGACCCCCTTGAGCCTGGGCCTGCGCCTGGAATTCTAGGGAGTGAGCCGGGGCATCCCCTACGTCCAGCGCCAGGCCATCAGCCTGTGCGGCAAGGCCGTGCACGGCTGGTCCATGATCGAGCACGGCGAGCGCGTGGCCGTGGGCCTCTCGGGCGGCAAGGATTCCTTGAGCCTCTTGTGGCTCTTGGCCGAGCGCCGCCGCCGGGTGCCCATCAGCTTCGACATCCTGGCCGTGCACGTGGAGATGGGCTTTCACAGCGTGGACACCGCCGCCCTGGCCGGCTTCTGCCAGGGCCTGGGCGTGGAATTCATGGTGGTGGAGACCGACTTCGGCCCCCGCGCCCACAGCCCCGAGAACCGCGAGAACAGCCCCTGCTTCTTCTGCGCCATGCACCGCCGGCGCGAGCTGTTTCAACTGGCCGCCGCTTCAGGCTGCCGCAAGCTGGCCCTGGCCCACCACCAGGACGACATCTTCGAGACCTTCCTGCTCAACCTGCTCTACGCCGGTCATATCTCCACCATGCTGCCGGTGCAGCCCTTCTTCGGCGGGGAGATCGTGGTCATCCGGCCCCTGGCCCTGTGCTCCGCCGACCTTACCCGCCGCTTCAGCGCCCACCTGGGCCTGCCCGTGCAGCCGGCCTGCTGCCCCTCGGCCAGCCTGGGCCACCGCGCCGTGATGCGCCAGTGGCTGGAGGAACGCCATCTGGAAAACAAGAAGGTCCGCTCCTCCTTCTGGCACGCCCTGACCAGCGCCGGCCTGGACACCCTGCCCACCCCCCCCAGCAC
>JAKAGJ010000275.1 GCA_021815655.1 Deltaproteobacteria bacterium
CCGCGGGCCGCCCTCGGCCCGCGGGGTTCATTTTTCCCTAAAGCCTTGAGGCCCAAATACCGATCAAGCAAGCAACGAGAAGATCATTCCACCCCGGAGGCCGACATGGAAGTCGCACTCATCCTCACCAGCTTAGGCGGACTGGGCCTGGCCTTCAGCCTGGCCTGGTTGCAAGAACGCCGCCGCCAGCAGATATACGCCCGCTGCCTGAGCCGGCGACGTCGCGGCCCCTGGGACGCCAACCATTGATAAACACAGTTTTTTGTTGAACCGCCGGGTTTTGCCGGGGCCGGTCTTGCAGCCACTAGCAGCGCGCGATCAACTGCGCCTGATTGCAGGAGGGGACCTGGCGTGCCAATAGACCCCCGGGCTGACCGGCGGTAATTGAAAGGCCCCTCGCCAGCGGCGTCCCGCCGGCGGGGGGCCTGGCTTTCCCGGGCTTACAGGGGCAGGGTCAGACGGAAGGTGCTGCCGGCTCCCAGCCGGCTCTCCACCTCCACCCGGCCGCCATGGGCCTGGGCGATGTGCTTGACGATGGCCAGGCCCAGGCCGGTGCCGCCCATTTCCCGGGAGCGGTCCTTGTCCACGCGGTAGAAGCGCTCGAACAGGCGGATCTGGTCCGGCTGGGCGATGCCCATGCCGGTGTCGCTGACCAGGATGGCCAGTTCCTTCTCACCCACCTGGGCGCCCAGGGTCACCTGGCCCCCGGCGTCGGTGTACTTGATGGCGTTGTCCAGCAAATTGAGCAAGGCCTGCTCCAAGAGTTGGCGGTCGGCCTTGATCTCCAGGGGGTCTTGGGGCATCTGGTTGACCAGCATCAGCCCCTTTGCCTTGGCCCGGTCGGCCACCTCCTCCAATAGGTCCTCGGCCACCCGCCCCAAGGAGATCTCCTCCAAATGAGGGGCAGCCTCGCCGCTCTCGATGCTGGCCAGGTCCAGCAGGTCCTCCACCAGGTGGCCCAGACGCCGGGCCTGGCGGTCGATCATCTCCGCGAAACGCCGGGCGTCCTCGGGGCTTTCCAGGGCGCCCTGCAAGAGGGTTTCGGCGGCGCCCTTGATGGCCGTCAGCGGCGTGCGCAGCTCGTGGGAGACGTTGGCCACGAAATCGCGGCGCATCTTCTCCACCCGCCGGCGCTCGGTGACATCGTGAAAAACCGCCACCACGCCTGCCTCGGTGGCCGGGCCGGGCACCCGCACCACGCGCACCTCCAAGTAGAGCGGCACCGTCCCCAGGGTGCGGATTTCGCTGCTGATGTAGCTTTCGCCGCCCAACACCTTGCGCACGGCCTCATGCAGGTCGGGATTGCGCATCACCTCGGTGTGGGTGCGCCCCACGGGGCTTAAGCCCAGGCCCAGGAGCTTGACCAGGGCGCGGTTGGCCAGGGTGATGCGCCCCTCCCGGTCGGTGAGCATCACTCCCTCTTCCATCCCGCGCAGGATGGCCTCCTGGCGGTCGTGGGCGCGCGTGAGGTCGGCCATCTGTTTTTGCAGGTTGTCGGCCATGGTGTCAAAAACCCGGCCCAGTTCCCCGATCTCGTGGGGTGGGTAGCGCCGGATGCGGGGCGAGAGGTCGCCCGAGGCCATGACCTGGGCGGTGCGGGTCAGTTCCTTGATGGGCCGGGTGATGCTTCTTGAGGTGAAATAGGCCACCACCGCCGATAGCACCAGCCCCAGCAGCATCGCCCCCAAGAGCAAGTTGCGGGTGGAGGTCAGGGTTTTTTCCACCCCCGACAGCGGCAGGGAGAGGCGTATCACCATCTGGGGGTCCTGGGGGCTGCCCAACAGCCCCGCCAGGTAGAGCTGGTTGAGTTTCAAGGTGCTGCTGTAGCGCTGGCTGTGGCCCTGGCCTTGGGCCAAGGCCTGGGCCACCTCCGGCCGCTCCAGGTGGTTCTCCAGGGTCTCCACCTCTTCGAGGTCCACCTTGGAGTCACCCATCACCCGGCCTTGGGGGCTGATGAGGGTTACCCTGAGCCCCAGCTTGCCTCCCAGTTCCTGGGCCAGGGCCTCGCCCTGCTCTATGGTGCTGGCCGGGCGCCAGCGTTGGCCGACAACCTCTTTAAGCAGAATAAGTTGCTGCCCCAGACTTAGGCGCACCTGCTCCACCAGGCGCACGTCCAGGGAGCGCTCCAGCACCACCCCCACCATCATCAGGGTGGAAACCGACACCAGCAGGCAGCCGGCCAGGATCCAGGCTTGAAAGGAAAGTCTTGGCATCATGTCTCCTCGCGCCAGCGGTAGCCTATGCCCCGCACGGTTTCCACCTGCTCGCTCAAAGGCCCCAGCTTGCCGCGCAGGCGACGCACGTGGGTGTCCACGGTGCGGGCGTAGCCCTGGTAGGCATAGCCCCAGACCTGTTCCAGCAAGGCCTCGCGGGTCTGCACCCTGCCGGCCTGGCTGGCCAGGCGGTGCAGGAGGCGAAACTCGGTGGCGGTGAGATCCACGTCCTGGCCGTCCACCTCCACGGCGTGGCGCTGGGGGTCAATGGTCAGCCGGCCCAGGCGCATCAGCGCCTCCGCGGCCTGGGGCTCGCCCCGCCGCCGCAGGATGGCCTGCACCCGCAGCACCAGTTCACGAGGGCTGAAAGGCTTGGTCAGGTAGTCATCGGCGCCGATCTCGAAACCGATGACCCGGTCGGTCTCGCTGGCCAGGGCCGTGAGCATCAGCACCGGGATATCCCGGGTGGCTTGGCCCTGCTTGAGCCGACGGCACACCTCCTTGCCCTCCAGGCCCGGCAGCATCAGATCCAGCACCAAGAGGTCAGGGTGACGTTCCTGGGCCAAGCGCAGCCCTTGCAGGCCGTCGGCGGCCTTGTGCACCTGATACCCGGCCTGGCGCAGGTGGAAATCCACCAAGTCCAGGATGTCGGGCTCGTCCTCCACCACCAGGACCACGGGTTTGGACATGTCCTTGCCTCCGCTTTCTGCCTCAAATCTAGCACGCCGCCCTTGCTGATGTTAACCGCTTCCGGCCGGCCTGCCCAGACAATTGCCGGCCCAGGCCTGGAATCTGCGTGGCCCCCCCGCTGGGGGCTTGTCTGGAGCCGCGTTAGGCGCTAGAGTTGCGGCATGGATGCCATCCACGCCATGGACCCCGCCCCCCGGCGGGTCTGTTTTTTCGCCACCTGCCTGGTTGATGCCCTGCTGCCCCAAGTGGGCCGGGCCAGCCTGACGGTGCTTAAACGCCAAGGCCTGGAGGTGGACCTGCGCCCCGGCCAAGTCTGCTGCGGCCAGTCGCTGTACAAGGCCGGACACCCCGCCCAGGCGGCGAGCGTGGGCGCGGCCTGGGTGCGGGCCTTCAGCGGGGCCGAACTGATCGTCTCGCCCTCGGGCTCTTGCGTGGCTCACGTGCGCCATACCCTGCCCGGCCTGCTGGCCGCCTGGCCCGGGCATTCTGATTTGGCCGCCGAGGCCCAGCGCCTGGCCGGCGTCACCTATGAATTGAGCCAGTTCCTGTACCGGGTGCTGGCGGTCAGGCCGGCGCCAGGGCGCGCGCCGGCCCGCCCCTGGACCTACCATCCCTCCTGCGGCCTGCACCGTTCCCTGGGCGAGGACGAGGCCCCCCAGGCCCTGCTGGCGTCCTTGCCCGGCCCGCCGGCCCGGCAATTGCCCCGCAGCCCCAAGTGCTGCGGCTTCGGCGGACCCTTCAGCGTCACCCACCCGGGATTGTCGGCGGCCATGCTGGCCGACAAGCTGGCGGCGGCCCGCGAGAGCGGCGCCCAGGTCCTGGTGGTGGGCGACGTAGGCTGCCTGCTGCACCTGAGCTGCGGCGTGGCCGAGCGCGGCGGCGGCCTGGAGGTGGTGCACTTGAGCCAGGTGCTAAGCGGGGAGGTGGCCTGATGCAACCCCGGCTCCAGCCCGTGCCCGATGCGCGCCTGGCCGGCATCCTGGCCGGTTTCACCACCCGCTTTCAGCAGTTCCGCGAGCAGGGCCTGGGCGATGCCCCCCTGGCCCGCCACTTCAAGGAACGCGCCCGCGCCGCCAAGATCACCTATCTCTCCGACTCCGGGCGCTGGCTGGCCACCCTGGCCCAGGTCCTGGAGGACCAGGGCGCGCACGTGCACTTCGCGGAAAACGCCGAGGAGGCCCGCCGCATCATCCTGGGCATCTGCCAGGCGGCGGGCGCCCGCAGCGTGGTCAAAAGCAAGTCCATGACCTGCGAGGAGGTGCACCTCAACCCGGCCCTGGAGGCGGCGGGGCTCACCGTCAGCGAGACCGACCTGGGCGAGTTCATCATCCAGTTGGCCGGGGAAACGCCCTTCCACATCCTGGGTCCGGCCCTGCACAAGGATCGTCGCCAGGTGGCCCAGCTTTTCGCCGAAAAGCTGGGCGAGCGGGTCAGCGACGAGCCCGAGGAGTTGACCCAGTGCGCCCGCCGGGTGCTGCGCCAGCGCTTCATGGCCGCCGAGGTGGGCATCAGCGGCGTGAACATCGCCGCCTGCCAGACCGGCACCCTGGCCGTAATCACCAATGAGGGCAACGGCCGCTTGGGCACCACGGTGCCGCC
>JAKAGJ010000276.1 GCA_021815655.1 Deltaproteobacteria bacterium
AGTTCAGCGACGTGGCGGTGCTTTACGGCGCCGGCGAGGGCGACCTGGCCAACCTCATCTACCGCACCGCCGACAACCTGCGCCAGGTGGCCAGCCTGCACGACACCCACCCCAAGCTGGCGGCTACCGCCCGCGAGGCCGTGGAGCTGATGCTACGGCCTCCGGTGGTGGTGCCGACGTAGCGGTAAAACCTGGACAAGCGGATCGCTATATTCCCGCTGTTTGATGAGGCTGGCACCGTCCAACCTCATTGAACAGAAGGCTGGCGCCCCGCACTCCCGGCGTGATATTCTAATATATATTAGTGATTAGGATATATTACTATTTATTGGGAGGGGGATTCATGGCCGCCGACGGAACTCGCAACATTCAACTTCAGGTCACCAACAACACTTCAGAAACCTTCACGGTATTTTATGCGAACATTGTCGCAACCAATTGCCAGTGGATTTCGGGTGAACAGGCCAAGGTTGGGCAAATGCTGGCGGCAAGCGCATCCGTGACCTGGGGCGTATACACCACCGATGCCAACGGCTCGCCTGCCGCCGAAGTCAGGCTGAAGGGTTCCAAGGGTTCCTTGATCGGCTTCGAGTTAAAAAACCTCTATGATGATATTGCCTTGGTCTCGGTTGAGTTGGCCGCCTCGATAAACTACAGCCTTCAGTCGCCTTCCACGGGACTTCAAGCCTTCTGCAAGGCCATAATCGCCCCGAGTAGTTAGCTGGGACGCATGAGAGATAGGCTTTAGGAGAGTTGCCCGGGCAATTCGTTGCCCGGGCAACGAAAAAAATCGCGGTTAACCTTCCCATAAAGCGGCGTCAGGTTTGTTTATCCTACCCCAAGTTTCTTGATGGTCTATCTTTTACATTCTCCAAATACACCAACGTCAATCCCTCGTTCACCAGCCTCCTGTCAAACTCCCGATATCCCAGCCGCCAATACAATCTCAGATTGCCCGCGCTCCGATGCCCGGTGAAAAGCTCAAAGCGCCGCGCTGAAGCAAAGCGCGCCTCGATCTCCCGCATCAGCCGGGTGCCCAGTCCCTGGCGCTGGTGGTCAGGGTGCACGATGAGCCGGCCCACCAGGCAGGTGCCGCCGGCCATGACGCCGCGCACCGAGCCCAGGATGACACCACCGCGCACGGCTTTGAGAATGACATGATTGCTGAACTGGGCTTGCATCTGGGGCAGGGTTTGCAATAGCGGCGGGAGGGCGAAGTCCTGGTAAAGCTCAGCCTCGCTGGCGTAGGCCAGCTTCTGCAAGTCCAGGATCGCGGCGGCGTCGGCCAGGTCCGCCGCCGCGATCAAGGTGTCGGTTTCGCTAGGGCCGGCTGTCGTGTGTCACCTTCCAGAAGAAATCGTCATTGGCGCCGATGGCCCAGTGACTGTCGTCGGAGGCGTAGACATAGCCCATGACGCCCTTCAGGTTGCTGGCGCCGAAGCCCTGGTACAGGGCCCAGGCCTGGCGGCGGTACTGGTCGTAGTCGTGGGGGGCGGAATTGTAGCCGTGCTCGGTGATGATGACCGGCCGGTCGCCGGTGAAGGCGTGGGTCTGGGCGGCCCAGTACTTGGTGTGGCCGGCGTCGTCGTCATACATGTGGGCGCTGAAGTAATCGAAGCCGCCCTGCACGTTGTTCCACACCGAGCGCACGGTGTCAATTTTGCTGTCATTGAGGGTCATGAAGGGCGAGAAGGCGGTGGTGCCGCCGGCCCGGCGCACGCCGGTGGAGAAGCCGTCGCAGAGCTTGGTCAGGGCGTCCTTGAACTCCGTGTTGGTGGCGGCGCCGATGCCTATGCTGGAGCTGCTGTTGTCGGGCTCGTTCCAGGCCTCGAAAATGGCGTCGCCCCAGCCCTGGGAACGCACCCTGTCGGTCAGGCGGTAAGCCAGGTCGGAGTAGCGGCTGGCCTTGTCGTCCCAGGAGAGGCCCCGCGACAGGGGCTCGTCGCCGCTGCTGGAATAGCCGCTGAGGTTGATGACCAGGTGGGGCTGGATGCCGGTGCTGTCGGCCGCCGAGCGCAGCTTGGACAGACCCGGGTCCAGGCGGAACCAGTTGTTCTCGGAAACCTCGGCGGTGGACATGTTGAAGCGCACCCAGGGGCCGGCGTAGCGCAGCACCCGCGAGAAGTCGTCCACGGACATGCTGTTGAGCTGCTGCACGTTCATGCCGTACTGGCTGGCGTAGAAGGGATCGTGGGGAATGCCGGCGTCGGAGTACTTGTCGCCGGTCACCTCGTCCTTCTTGTCGTTGAACCAATCCAGCCAGTCGGTGAAGAAGTCAAAGAAGCCGTTGACGGGCTGGGGCGCGCCGCTGGCGTTGACCGTGTCCCAAGACTGGCCGTCGTAGGCCGCTTGGAGGCTCTTGGAGGCGCTGCTATAGGCCTGGTAGGAGTCAGTCTGATCCAAGGAGGGCTGGCGGCTGGCCTGAGCCGGGGCGGCCCCCAGGGTCAGGCCTAGGAGGGCGGCCAGACAGGCAAGGCGCAATTTGAGCAGGCGTGGCTTTTGGGCTGGATTCATGGCGCGTCCCCATGTCTTGAATGCCCAGCCGCCGAACAGGCTCCCGCGGCCAGGGAGAGGGTGCGGGGTAAAATTTTTGAAATTATGACATGGCTTGACCGCAAAATCTAGTGTAACCGTCCCGGCTCAACCACAAAACCTGCCCCTGGAGCGTTCTAAAACGCCCCTGGCGGCCCGGCGGCTTGCTAGGTGGGAATTTTTAATGGGCCAGTGCGCCGGCCTAATCCGCGCCGGGGCCCTGGAAGGCCTGCCAGGAGGTCAGACGCGGGGCCACGGGCACCGGCCGCGCCAGTTCGGCCAGCACGTCGTCCACGTAGGCCGGCCTGCGCATGCCCACCAGCACCGAGCTGATGCCGGCGGTGGAGCGAAGGGCGCGCAAGGCCATCTGGCTCAAGACCGTGGCCTGGGCCCAATCAGGGTCGGCCAGGGCCAGGCGGGCCTTGAGCAGCTTGATCTCCTGGGCCGTGGCCGCCAGGTACACCGCCTCAATGGTGGCCAAGGTGCCGGCCACCAGGGACAGGTGCTCCTGGGCCAGCCCGCTAACTTCGGGGTCCTCGCCTTGGGCCTGTAGGATGAATTGCAGGGCGGCGTGAATGCGCGGCAACAGGTATTCGCCCTGCACGCTGCGCCAGTGCTCCAGGCCATGGAACTGGGGCCAATGCTCGGAGAGCATCTGGGCCGCGGCCAGGAACTCGGACAACTGCTTGCCCTGGTTCTGGTCCAGGCCCAGGCGGGGCAGCACCTCGGTCTTTAACCGGGCCTCGGAGGCCAACAGATCGGCGATGGCCGCGCCCACCTGGTCGGGGGTGGGCACCTCGCCTGCCTGTACCTCGCTGAGACGCAGCAGCCGGCCCTGGGCCAGGGCGTTGAGGGGGCGGTTGGTGAGCACGCCCAGCTTGAGTTGGCGCGCCTGCTCCAGGAGGGTCTGACCGCCGGGCTGGTTGGGCCGCGTCAGGGCCTCGGGCTCCAGGAGGTTCAGGGGGAACTGGATCACCCGGAAGTGATGGCCATGCCCCTGGGCCTGGGCCAGCAGCCAGGCCCGCGCCAGGGAGGTGAACTCGGGGTGGTCGCTGGCCTGGGGGAAGGTGTTGGAGCTGATGCCGTAGTAGCTGATGCGGCCCCGCTGGGCCTCGGATTCCAGGTAGGCGAAGGCCTGTTGCAGGCGGCGGTAGTATTCCTCGCGGGCCTGGCCCAGCTCCAGGCCCTGCTGGCTGGCCCAGCCCAGGTAGTATTCGGGATTGTGCAAGAGAAGCACGTCCAGGCGCTTGAGTCCCAAGCGCTCCAGGCTCTTGCCGAGCTGGTCGTCCAGGAACTCGGGGTGCAGGCAGTGCTCCAGCCCTTGGCCGAATTCCACCAGCTCGGGGAAGGGCCGCCCCTGCTGCTTGCGTTCTTGGCTCACCTCGTAGTTACGGCCTTGCAGATAGCCGGCCTTGCTCACCACCACCACCTGGTCGCGGCTTAGTACCCCCTGCCCCAGCAGCTTGCCCAGCACCTGCCCCACCAGGGTCTCGGAGTGGCCGTCAGTGTAGTTGGTGGAGGTGTCGACCAGGTTGATGCCGGCCTTGAGCGCCTTTTCCAGGGCCTCGTGATGCTCGCCCACCTCCACGTCCACGCGGTAGCCGCCGAAGCCCGCCGCCGAAACCATGAGGCCGGTGCCGCCCAGGGGCTGATAGGGGATGTGCGGGTGGGCCTGGGAAAGCTGGGCAGTGGCTTCGGGGGTGGCGTGGGTGTTGGACATAAGTCGTTCTTGTTTCCTCTAGATATTGGCCGGCCTAAGCGGCTGGCATGGAATCCGTGTTGAGAAGCGCCTGGCAGGAAGCCGCCAAGGGAGCCAGCTTGTTGGCCATCACGTCCCAGACGATGGGCAGGCTGACCCCGAAATATTTATACATGAATGAGCATGGCGCTGCGGAGCCCAAGGCATGAACGGTCGCGGGTGGCCCGGATGACTGGTTGTCCGGGTGCCGAAGTCACAAG
>JAKAGJ010000277.1:0-542 GCA_021815655.1 Deltaproteobacteria bacterium
ACGCTCGTAATGGGCCTGGGGATAATCGGGGTTGTCCCAATCCGGGCCTTGCTGGCTGTCAAACAAGCTGCCAATGCCACCGCCGCCAGCCCCGCCCAGGATTCCGCCGGCCAGCCCGCCCAGGATGGTGCCCACGCCCGGCATGATCAGGGTGCCGATGTAGGCCCCGCCGATGCCACCGGCCGCGCCGCCCACGGCGCCGCCCACGGCGCCGCCCACCTGCGCGCCAGTCCCGTTGCCGTAGAGCATCTGGGCCGTTTGCCAGCCGGTAAGAGCCCCCCCGATGCCGCTGCTCACATAGCCCAGGGTGCTGAGGCCGCCGGCCACGGGGGCGGGCGGACCCACGAATCCGGCGGGCACCGTGCCGGCCTGCCAGTTGACCAGGCTGGAGCCCAGGCCGGCCGGGCCGCCCCAGAGGCTGGGGTTGAGGGAGCTGTTGGCCCAGCCGCCCTCGCTGAACAGCCCGCTCAGGCTGTTGTAGGCGTTATCGGCCGACATGGCGGAGGAGGCCCCCTGCATGAGGCTGAAACCGCCCTGGCCGT
>JAKAGJ010000277.1:552-4483 GCA_021815655.1 Deltaproteobacteria bacterium
TTGGGCACCGGCTGCAGGTTGACGCGCTGGCCGGAGATGCCCCCGCCAAAACCCAGCATCTCGCCGATGCCGCTTAGGGCCCAGCGCATGGTTATGTCGGCGAAATAGTCGGCCCAGGCCTGGGCCATCTTCTTGAGCGCGTTCTTCATGACGTCGCCGATGGCGTTCATGGCGTCCTGGAAGTTCTTGATCTCGCCTTCCAGCAGGGCGTTGACCGGCATCATGTAGATGCTGCTCACGGCGTCCCGCATGGCCGTGAAGGTGGTCTTGGCGATCTCGTACTGCTGCTGCTGCTTGCTCTTCTGGGTCAGCAGCATCTCCTCCCAGGCCACCTCCCAGCCCGAGACCAGGTTGTCCTGCAGCATGGCCTTGTGGGCGGTCAAATAGGCCTCGGTGAGCTTCTGAGACTGGCTATATGACTCAGCCAAGTCCTTTAGCCTGGCGGCCAGTTTCTCTTCCCAGGTGTCGTGCGTCAGGTTGATCCGTTTCAGCTCTGCGTCCCACCAGGCCTTGGAGTACTTGTCCAGGGTGCTGACGTAGAACTGGTAGCGCTGCAGGCGCAAAGGCAGCAGGCGGGCCTCGGTGACCCCCGGGGCCTCCAGGGCGGCGATCTCCTTGCCGTAGGCGGCCAGGATGTCCGCCTCGCTGCCCTGGTTGAGCTGCCAGCGGGCCTGGGCCAATTGGATCTCACGCTCGTAGAGGCCCGCCGTCTTGTCCAGGCCCTGGGCCTTGGTCTGGGCGGCCTTGGCGGCGCCGGCGGCGTCCTGGTTGTACAGGCCCACCAGCTTGGCGGTCTGGGTGGCCACCAGGGCGGCATACTGCCCGGCGGAGAGCTCGCCCAGCTGATAGCGCCGTTCGCCGGCCTGCATCTCCATGTTGATCTCGGCCTCGGCCCCCAGGCGCGCGTATTTCTGGCGCGTGGCCAGAATGAGCTGGTTTATGGCCTCTTCCTGGGGCAGGCCGGCTTGGCGATAGGAGATTCGCTTGGCCTCCAACTCCTGGATGGCCGTGACCTCCTCGCTGGCCAGGGCGCGGGCCTGGTCGCCGTAGAAGTTGGCGTAGTCGCGCTGCAGGCCCATCTTGCCGGTGATCAGGGAGCGTTCTATGCCCAAGCGCTCGTTGGCCCGCTCCTGGTCGGCCTTGATCTGCTTGCCGGCCTGCTGCCCGACCAGGGCCGCCAGAATGGAGCCCTCCTTGTCGCCCAGGACGGCCCGCATCCCCGCCTCGTCGAAGCTGGCCACCTCCAGCATGTCGCCCAGGTCCAGGGGCTTCTGCCCCGCACCCGTGGGGTTGTCGCGGCTGTATTCCTTGGTGAACTTCTCCAGGGTCTGCCGCCATTCCAGCTTCAGGCGGTTGGCCTGATCCTGGAGCTTGCTGGCGCTGGGGGTGGCCAACTGAATGTCGATGATCTTCTGTTGGGTGGCCTCGTCCAAACCAATCGAGCCCAGGACCTCCCTGGCCTGGGGGGCCGCGTTGATGATCGCCTGGAGCTGGGCCAGGATTTCGGTCAGGGCCTTTTTCTGCGGGCTGTCGGCCGGGGCGTTCTCGTAGAACTGGCGCACCAGGCCGGCCAGGGTGGTCATGCCCTGGTTGAGTTGGGCCACCTTGCCGTCGTCGTCGGCGAACTTCACTTTCCATTGAGCCATCTGCTGGAACAGGGGCACCAAGGTCTGGGCGATGGCCACCGTGGCGTCCAGGTCTTGGACCATCTTGGCGTCGGTGTCCTTATTGATCAGCCAGCCCGCCAGACCGTAATCCTTGTTCTTCTCCCGGAACCGCCCCAGCGCCTCCAGGCTGGCCTGCAGGTTTTCGAGGGACTCGACGGTGCCGTCTATCTGGTTTGCTGCGGACGCCCAGAGCTTTTCATCAGCTTGCTTCGCCTGGATGCGCATGGCGGCGGCGGCCTGCTCCAGGGCGGTGCGCAGGTTTTCCTGGGCGACGATGCCGCCCTTAACCTCACTCACCAGCCCCGGGAAGGCGGCCTTGAGCTGATCCAGGGCCGCCCGCTGTTGCTGGGTGTCGGCGCCGGCCTTGGCCATCGCCTCGTCGTAGTTGCGCAGGGACTTCTCGGCGGTGGCCAGCTTATCATTGGCTTCCTGGGATTTTTGGCTGGCCTCGGCGGTTTCCTTGCCCAGGCTCTTGATGCTTTTCACCAGGGCCTCGGCCTGGCTCTCTTGCAGGGTCATGGCGATGGTCAGGGCTCCCAGGGCCAGGATGGCCAGGGCCACCGGATTGGCCGCCAGGGCGGCCAGGGCCGCGCCCGCTTGGCCGATGCGGCCGGCCCACACCTCCCATCGGACCACCTGCCAGGCGGCGGCCAGGGCCACGGCGGCGATGGCCACCGCGTCCAGGTGCTTGGCCACGAAGGCCAGGGCGCTGCCGATAGCTCCCAAGATCGTCTGGGCGGTCTCGCCCTTGATGGTCTCGGTCAGGCTCTTCATGGCCTCGGCCGCGCTGAACACCAGGTCGGTGAGCGCCGGGCCGAAGGCCGTGCCCAGGGCCACCTGGAAGTCCTGCAGGTAGCGAGTGAACGAGGAAATCTGCTTGCCGGCAGTGCCCATCGCCGACTCGTAGGTTCCCGCGATGTTCTTGCCCTGGTCCAGCACCGCGTTCAGCCGGGCCTGGACCTTCTGGGCCTCGGAGAGGCTGTCCGCCGCCGTGCCGGTGCGCAGGGCCAGGCGAGCGTAGGCCTGCTCAAAATTCACGGTGATGCCCAGGGTGCGCAGCATCTCCGGCTGGGCGGATACCGTGGCGTAAACCAGTCGCTGCAGGGCATCGGACGAGTTGGTGTTGGCGATAACCGCGGCGTCCTGGGCCAGTCGGGCCAGCTCGGTTGATTTGGTCAGCTCCAGGTTGGCCTGAGCCATTAACAGGATCGTCTGGCGGGACTCGTTCAGGGAGATGCCCATGCCGGCCACCCCCTTGGCCAGCATGTTGATCTCGGCGTGCGTCAGGTTCAGGTTGCCGCCCACGGTGCGCAGGGCCACCCCCAGGGTTTCGTAGCGGGCGGCGGCCAGCACGGCCTCCTCACCGAACTTGATCGCCTGCATCAGGGCGAAAGCGCCGATCATGCGGCGCACCAGGCGGTCCACGCCGTCCAGTTGCTTGGTCAGCGAGCCTGCCTTGCGGTCCAGTTGCTCCAGAGCCGAGCCGGCGCTGGCCCCTTCCCGGGCCGTGCCATTCAGGGCCCCCGGCAGGGCCCCGGCCTTGCGGTTGACCTCGTCCAGGGCCGAGGCGGCGCCGACCCCCTGTCGGGTCACCCCGCCCAGGGCCTGTTGGACGCCCTGGGCGGCGCTGGTCAGCGCGGCGGTGTTCTTGCCCTCGCCGGCGCGGTTTACTTTCTCCAGGGTGGCGGCGGCGGCCGCGCCTTCGCGGGTAACGCCGTTCAGGGCCTGTTGCAGGCCCTGAACGGCGTTGGTCATGGTTGCGCTGGATTTGTCCTGGGCGGCCCGGTTGACCCCGTCCAGGGCCTGGCTGGCGCTGCCCCCCTGCTGGGCCAGGGCGGCCAGAGCGGCTTGCAGGCTGTTGACCACACTGAGCAGGACGGTGGTGCCCTTGTCGTCCACCACCAGCTCTATGCGTATGGTACGGTTGTCAGCCATCGCTGTCCTGGTCCTCGGTGGCGGTCTTCTTCTTGGCCTGGCGCTCCACGCGCACCTGGTGGATCAACCGCAGGCGGATCAGCAGCTCCTGGCGATCCTCGGGCTCGGCCGGGCTCAGGCCCAGCCACTTGAGCACCGCCACCACCCCGGCCATGTCCAGGGCCGGCGGCCCCAGCAGGGACGGGGCCAGACAACCGCTCACGTTTTGGTAGGCCTACCAGGCCGGCAGGTTCTCGGGCCACAACTCCAGGCCGGCCAGGGGGCAGGGATCATCGCTCTCGTCGGGCCTCAGACACTCGCGCAGATCACCGGTTTCCTCGTGCTCCTCT
>JAKAGJ010000278.1 GCA_021815655.1 Deltaproteobacteria bacterium
TACGACCCCACCAACTGGCAGGTGGTCACCCAACTGGACTGGACCTTCTGGGAGTGGGGCCGCACCGGCCACCAGGTGAGCCAGCGCCGGGCCCAGAAGCGCCGCCTGGAGAGCACCCGCCGCGACGTGCGGGACCAGGTGGACCTCCAGGTGAAACAGACCTACCTGGGCCTGCACGACGTGGAGAAGAACATCGTCACGGCCAAGGCCTCCATCCGCTCGGCCACCGAGAACTTCCGCATCACCGAGGAGCGTTTCCGCGAGCAACTGGCCACCAACACCGACGTGCTCGACGCCCAGACCCTCCTGACCCAGGCCCAGAACAACTACTACTCGGCCCTGACCCTATACAACGTGGCCGAGGCCCGGCTGCGGCGGGCCATGGGTGACGGGGTGCCCGACGGCGTGGTCTTCCCCCCGGAGGCCGAGCCGGTGCAGAGGCCCGAGCTGGCCCCCCTGTCGCGGGCCCTGGGCGGCCAGCCCCCTGCCCAGCGCTGACGAGCTGGCCAGCCCCGGCGCTGGCCCACATGTCGGGTTGGGCTGTCATCACAACACTAAGTATGGTATGGTATCTACCCGGTAGGAGGCGAAACGCCCCCGCCCCCGGGATTCCCCCTGCCCAGCCGGCCCTGGCCGGCCGCGAGGCCCGCATGGTCCTGTTGACCCGAGTCAGCAAGCGCTATTCCGGCCGGCCCCACCCCGCCCTGGAAGACGTCAGCCTGCATGTGCCGCCCGGCCAGTTCGTCTATCTCACCGGCCCCTCCGGGGCGGGCAAGACCACCCTCCTGCGTCTCTTGTTCGCCGCCGAGGCTCCCTCCAGCGGCCTGGTGCGCGTGGGCGGGGCCGATCTGGGGCGCATCTCGTCGCGCCAGGTGCCCCTGCTCCGGCGCAAGGTGGGAGTTATTTTTCAGGATTTCAAGCTGATGCCCCTGCGGAGCGTATTCGAGAACGTGGCCCTGGCCCTGCACGTGGCCGGCCGCGGTCCCAACGGCTTGAACGGCCGGGTATCCGAGATGCTGGCCCAGGTGGGCCTGGCCGACAAGGCCCAGGTCCGGGCCGGGGAGCTATCCGGCGGCGAGCAGCAGCGCGTGGCCGTGGCCCGGGCCCTGGTGGGCCGTCCGCCCTTGCTCCTGGCCGACGAGCCCACCGGCAACCTGGACCCGGGCACCGCCACCGAGGTGATGCGCCTTTTGCTCCAGGCCCACGCCCAGGGCAGCACCATCCTGGTGGCCACCCACGACCCCAAGCTGCTGGACCTGGTGGAAGGCGCGCGCGTGGTGCACCTCCAGGCCGGCCGCCTGCTGGAGCACCCGTGAGCCGGCGGCGGGGAGCCCTGGGCCGCGCCTGGCTCCAGATGCGCGAGGACCCCTGGTTGCAGGGCGTGGCCGTCTCCACCCTCACCGTGGCCCTGGCCATCGTGGGTGCCTATCTGGCCCTGTGCCTCAACCTGCACCAGGCCGCCGCCCGCCTGGCCACCGGGGCCACTCTGATGGTGGCCCTGGAGGACGAAGCCAGCCTGGAGCGGGGCCGGGACCTGGCCCGCGAGGTGGCCGGCTGGCCCGAGGTGGCCGAGGTGCGCCTGGTGGGCAAGACCGAGGCCCTGGCCCGCTTCCGCCAGCAGCTCGGGCCACACCAGGGCCTGCTGGAGGGGCTCACCGACAACCCCCTGCCCAACGCCCTGGAGATATTCCTGCAACCAGGGCTTCGCGCCGGCCCGGAGATGGCCGGACGTCTGCGCTCCAGGTCCGGCGTGGCCGAGGTGGTCACCAGCCGGCCCTGGCTGCACCGCCTGGAACAGGGCGGGGCCACCCTGGCTTCCCTGGCCATGGCCCTGGGCTTCCTGCTCTTCCTGGGCGTGGTGCTCCTGGTCACCAACACGGTGCGCCTGGCGGTCTATGCCCGCCGCGAACAGTTGGAGGTGCTCGACCTGGTGGGGGCCTCATCCGGCTATGCCCGCTGGCCCTTTGTCCTGGAGGCCGTCTTGCAGGCGCTCGCGGCCTCCCTCTTGGCCTCGCTTTTGGTCTGGGGGCTCCTGGCGCTCTTGGCCGCGCCCGCCGAGCTGCCCCTGGGCCTGGACCTTAGCCAACTCCTGGGCCTGGACTGGCGGGTCCCCCTGGCCCTCATGGGGGTGGCGGTGCTGGCCGGGGTGCTGGGGGGGCTTTTGGGCGTGGGCCGCGCCCTCCGGCCCCGGGGACCGGCGTGAGGTTCCGACCGGCCCTGGCCGCCGGCCTGCTGGCGGCGCTCCTGCTGGCCAACTGCATGCCCAGCCTGGCGGAATCTCCCCAGGCCGCGGCGCGCGACCTGCACCAGCGCCTGGCCCAGGTGCTCTCCGAGCGCCAGCAGATCGACCAAACCCTGGCCAACCTGCGCGCCGATCTGGAGCGCCTGGAGCGCCAGGCCCAGTTGGCCGAGGCCCAGTCGGAAGATCTCGCGCGCCAGGAGGGGGAGTTGGGGCAGCGTATGCCCCAGGTGCGCGCCGAGCTTGAAGAATTGTCCCCCCGGTTGGCCCGGGGCCGCCGGGAGCAGGCCCGCCATCTGCGGGCGCTCTACCTCTTCGGGGCCGAGGCCAGCCAGACCTTGCTGGCCTCCTCCCAGGACTTCCACGACGCGCTCACTCGCAGCCAGTACCTGGCCTGGCTCCTGGAGGCCGACCGGCGCAACCTGGCCGCGCTGAACCGGCGCGGGACACGCCTGGGCCAGCTCCAGTCCCAGATGGCCTACCGCCAGAACGAGGCCCGCGAGCTTAGGGAGCGCCTGGAGGAGCAGCGGCGCCTCCAGGAAAAACTGGGCGGGGAGCGCCGCGAGCTGTTGCGGGAGTTGGACAACCGCCGCCAAGCCCTGGCGCTCAATTTGCAAGCGCTCAAGGAGGCCGAGGGGCGCCTGGCCCGCACCTTCGCCCTGCCGCCACCCGAGGCCGCCGTCGGCGCCGGGGTGGTGCAGGCCAAGGGCCGGCTATCGCCGCCGGTGGAGGGGCGGGTGCTGGGGCCCTCCGGTCCGGGCAACCGGGGGGTGCTCCTGGAAGCCCGGCCCGGCGCGCCGGTGCGTTCGCCCTGGGCCGGCACCGTGGCGCACGCCTCGCCCCTGGCCGGCTATGGCCGGGTGGTGGTGGTGGACCACGGCCAGCGGGTGCACACCGTGCTGGCCCACCTGGGGCCCCTGGCCGTGGTGGCGGGCCAGGCCATCGCTGCTGGCCAGGTGCTGGGAACCGTGGACGACAACGGGCGGCTCTACCTGGAGGTGCGCCAGGGCACCCACCCGGAAAACCCCTTGGATTGGCTGCGCTTGGGGCCTTGACCCGCAACCTCTCCAGGGATAAGCTATTACGTTATTTGGAACCCCACGCGGGAGGCATGCATGCGTTCCGGCTCCCCCAAGACCCCTCTGATCATCCTGGGCCTGGCCGCCATCGTGGCCCTGGCCCTGCCATTGTTGCCCCGAGGCTCGGCCCGGGCGGCTGGAGACGTCGAATACCAGCGCATGCGGGTCTTCACCGAGGTGCTCGGCGAGATCGAGCAGAAATACGTCGAGAAGAAGACCCCCGAGGAACTGATCACCGACGCCCTGAAGGGCATGGTCAGCAGCCTGGATCCCCACTCGTCCTACATGACCCCCGACGAATACAAGGACCTCCAGATCGAGACCAAGGGCAGCTTCCAGGGCGTGGGCATAGAGATCACCCTCAAGGACGGCATCCTCACCGTGGTTTCGCCCATTGAGGGCACCCCGGCCTATCTGGCCGGCGTGCAGGCCGGCGACCGCATCATAAAGATCGACGGCAAGCTTACCAAGGGCATGAGCCTGACCGACGCCGTCAAGCTGATCCGCGGGCCCAAGGGCTCCAAGGTGACGCTGACCGTCCTGCGCGAGGGCTCGGCCAAGCTCCAGGACCTCGAGATCAACCGCGACCTGATTCCCCTGCGCTCGGTGCGCTTCAACCTGCTGGAGGACGGCTATGGCTACGTGCGCATCGCCAGCTTCCAGGAGGACACCACCCAGGATCTGATCAAGGCCCTGCTCACCCTGCAAGGCCAGAAGGCGCCCATAAGGGGCCTGGTGCTGGACCTGCGCAATGACCCCGGCGGCCTCCTGCAGGAGGCCATCAACGTGGCCGACCAGTTCCTCAAGGGCGGGGTGATCGTCTCCACCCGGGGCCGCCTGGCCAGCCAGCAGATGGTCTTCAGCGCCCATCCCGAGACCACCGCCGGCGACTACCCGGTGATCGTGCTGGTTAACAACGGTTCGGCCAGCGCGAGCGAGATCGTGGCCGGAGCCCTGCAGGACCACAAGCGGGCCTTGGTGCTGGGCACCACCACCTTTGGCAAGGGCTCGGTGCAGACGATCATACCCCTGGAGAACAAGGCGGCCCTGCGCCTGACCACCGCCCGCTACTACACCCCCAGCGGTCGTGCCATCCAGGCCAAGAGCATCGAGCCCGACTTGGTGGTGCCCTTCGAACAGCCGCCCATGGACAAGAA
>JAKAGJ010000279.1 GCA_021815655.1 Deltaproteobacteria bacterium
CGTGCTATGCCCGGCCACGGTGAGCCAGTGCTTCGAGCTGACGGTGTTGGCCTTCAACTGGGCCGAGCGCCTGCGCACCCCGGTGATCCTCTTGGGCGACGAGGTGGTGGCCCACATGCGCGAGAAAGTCACTCTGCCCATCTCCGAGGAGGTGGAGGTCATCGAGCGCCGCCAGCCCACGGTGCCTCCGGACTGGTACGTGCCCTACAAGACCGACGGCAGCCTCATCCCCCGTCTGGCCAGTCTGGGGCAAGGCTATCGCTACCACGTCACCGGCCTGGTGCACGACGAGCGCGGCTTTCCCACCCGGCGGCCCGACGAGGTGGAGCCCTTCTACGCCCGGCTCTTCGCCAAGATCAGCCGCAATTTCTCGGACCTGGAGCGGGTGCGCGCCTTCGAGCTCGACGACGCCGAGGTGGTCTTCATCGCCTACGGCTGCACGGCGCGCGCGGCCCAGGCCGCCGTGCGCCTGGGGCGCGAGCGCGGGCTCAAGCTGGGCATGCTGCAACTGCTCTCGCTGTGGCCCTTCCCCCGCCGGCCCGTGGAGGAGGCCCTCAGCGGCCGGAGGCTGGCCCTGGTGCCCGAGCTGAACATGGGGCAGATCAGCCGCGAGGTAAAAAGGGTGAACAACGGCCGTACCCAGGTCTTGCGGCACGGCAGGATGGACGGCAACATGATAACCCCCGAGGAGCTTCTCAACCGCCTGCGCGAGGTGAAGTGATGCCTCCCGTGCACAGAAGCGTGGTCTACGGCTGGCTTAGGCATGACAAGAAGTTTCCCCATGTCTGGTGCCCCGGTTGCGGACTGGGCATCCTGCTGGGCTCCTTGTTGCGCGCCCTGTCCCAGAGCGGCCTGGACCGCAACCAGGTGGTGCTGGTGTCGGGCATCGGCTGCTCGGGCCGTCTGCCGGTCTATGTGGACGTGGGCAGCGTGCACACCACCCACGGCCGGGCGCTGACCTTCGCCACCGGCATAAAGCTGGCCAGGCCGGAGCTGACCGTGATTACGGTCATGGGCGACGGCGACGCCACGGCCATCGGCGGCAACCACCTGATCCACGCCGCCCGCCGCAACCTGGACATCAAGGCCATCATCGTCAACAACCAGACCTACGGCATGACCGGCGGCCAGTACAGTCCCACCACCCCCCTGGGGGCCAAGGCCAGCACCGCGCCCTATGGCCACATCGAGCCCAGCTTCGACATCAGCGCCCTGTCGGCCACCGCCGGGGCCGCCTTCGTGGCCCGCTCCACGGTCTACCACGTCACCCAGATGGACCAGCTTCTGGGCCTGGCCATCGCCAAGCCGGGCTTCAGCGTGGTGGAGGTGCTCTCGCCCTGCCATACCAACTTCGGGCGCCAGAACCGACTGGGCTCCCAGGTGGACATGATGAAGGACTTCAAGAAGCGCGGCGTGCGCGTGGAGCGCTGGGACAAATTGGCCCCCCAGGAGCGGCAGGGGCGCTATCCCCTGGGCGTGCTGGTGGACCGCGACCTGCCGGGCTTTGGCGATTCCTACCGCGGCATCTGCGACACCGCCGGCCGCCTGCGCCAGGAGCAGCAGTCATGAACCAGGATAGTGCACTGCCCTTGGGCCGCGTGGAGGTGCGCCTGGCCGGCTCGGGCGGCCAGGGCCTGCTCTTGGCCGGCCTGGTGCTGGCCGAGGCCGCCGGGCTTTACGAGGGCCGCGAGGTGGCCATGGTTCAGTCCTACGGCCCCGAGGCCCGGGGAGGGGCCAGCAAGGCCGAGGTGATCGTCAGCGACGCGCCCATTGACTATCCCCTGTGCAGCCGCGTGGACCTCTTTCTGGCCCTGACCCAGGAGGCCGCCGACGCCTATTCCTGGGACTTGAAGCCCGAGGCCTGGATACTGGTGGACGAGGACCTGGTGAAGCACCCGCCCTCCAGCCGGGCCGTGCGCCTGCCCTTCACCACCGCGGCCCGCGAGAAGCTGAAAAAGCCCATGGTGGCCAACGTGGTGGCCCTGGGGGCCCTGGCGGAGGTGACGGGTCTGGTCAGCCGCCGGGGCCTGGAAAAGGCCCTCCTGGCCCGGGTGCCCGCCGGTACCGAGGCCCTGAACAAGAAGGCCTTGGCCCTGGGGGCCAAGCTGGCTCGCGAATACCTGGGCCAGGGTGGCGGGGAGCCCTCGCCCCAGGCCCACAGCGAGGACATCTAGCCCGCCTTGCCTGGCCGCGCCCGGCCCACGGCCCACGGGGTTGGCAACCCGGGCGCGGCCGGGCTTCAGGGGCGCCGGCCCCGCGGCGCAAAAAAATCTGCGCCCAACCCTCCTGCCAAGCTAAGATTTAATTAGTTAGACCTGCCCCCGAGGCCGCCGTCGTCGCTTGCGGCGCCGGCCGCCGCCAGCCAGCCTGGAGGAGAGGAGGTCAGCCATGGTCAAGCCTGACGGTACCAATCCCCAAAGACTCCTGGGTTACCGCAACCTGGAATGCCCACATTACCTGTACTGCCTGGACCAGGCCGTGCGCCTGTCCTGGCAGACCTTCAGCTGCCGGCACTGCCTTCACCAGAACCTGAAACAGCCCCTGCGCGCCGAGGACCTGGAGCAGGACGCCGCCGGCTGGGAGGACCTGTGGGGGCAGGCGGGCTGGAGCAGCGGCACCTCCTCATCCTGGTAGGCGCCGCCGGTACAGGCCCACGGAGGCCAGGGAACCAAGCCCCTGGCCCGGTCCCCATCTTAGCCCCTGCGCCGGGCCTGGCCCGGCGGGCACAGATTAGCTCTTCAGATTGATGGCCGTCTTGAGCATCTCGTCGGAGGTGGTGATGCTCTTGGTGTTGGCCTGGTAGGCGCGCTGATAGTTGATGAGGTTGACCATCTCCTGGGCCAGGTCCACATTGGAGCTCTCCAGGGCGCCGCCCTGGATGTCGCCCAAGCCCAGGGCCTCGTCGCCGGCCTGACCGATGGTGGCGGTGCCGGCGGCGGCGGTGGCCATCCACAGGTTGTCCCCCCAGCGCGTGAGGTTGCCGGGGCTGGTGAACTTGGTGAGCGTCACGGTGGCCAGGTTGCGGATGTCGCCGTTGCTGAAATAGCCGATGATGTTTCCCTGCTTGTCCACCTCCAAGCGGTCCAGGGAGCCGGCGGCCAGGCCGTTTTGGTAGAGATAGTACATATCGCTGTTGCCCGCCGACTGGGTGGTGCCCGAGGAGGCGGTGGGGGTGTAGTCGAAGGTGATGGCCTGGGCCGCCGCCGGAGTGCCCAGGTTGTAGGTCAATTGCACCTGCCCATCGGTCTCCGATGAGCTTTGGGCGTCGGCGGCCGCGGTGGTCTGGGTGAAGGCGTTGAAATCCAGGGCCAGACCGCTGCCCAGGGTGTTGCCCGTGGCCAGGGTCATGGTGGCGGCGGCGCCGGTGTCGGTGCGGGCCAGGTGCAGATAGCTCTTGCCGCCGGCGGTGGTGACGGAGGCCTGCACCAGGGAGGTGGGGCTGTCGTCCAGGCCGCCCTGCAAGGTGGCCCCGCTCACCACCACTCCGCCGGTGGCGGTGAGGGTGATGGCGTCGCCGGCTAGGCCGACGTTGTTGGCGGTAAGGAAGACGTCGCCGCCGCCGTTTTGGCTGGCGGTGACCCCCAGGCCGGCCAGGTTGATGGCGTTGGTCAGGGTGGCGGCGTCGGTGAAATCCACTCCCTGGGTGAAGGTGGTGCCGGCCACGGTAACGGTGTCGCCGGCGGCCAGGGAGCCCAGGTCGATGGCCCCGCTGCTGGCCTGGCCGTTGTTCAGGCCAGTTACCAGTTGGGTGAGGTCGGTGTCGTCGTTGATGGTGATGTTGGCGCCCGAGGCGCTGACATTGGCCGCCGCGGCCGTGGACTTGGCGTGGAGGGTAACCACGCCGGCGTTGGCCTGGGCATAGTAATCCGAGGCGGCGTTGGCGTTGATTTGGTCGGCCAGGTCGTTGGCCGCGGCCGTGGCCGTGGCGTTGGCCCCCAGGGTGATGGTGGTGCCGCCCACGGTGACGGTGTCGCCGGCCAGGGTGGCGCCGCTGAAGGTCACCGTGGCCGTGGTGCGGTAGGTCTGGGCCGCGCCGGCGCCGGTGAAGCCCAGGGTTTCGCCCAGTTGATTGCTCACCTGGCTGCCGCCGCCGCTCAAGGCCGGATTGGCGGTGAAGCTGTCGCCCACGGCCGGCTGCACGGTGGAGGTGCCCACCAGGTGGCCGTCGGTGTCGAAGTGCAGGTAATAGGTGTTGGTGGGGTAGAGGGGGTTGGCCACCACGCCGTTGCTGGTGACCTCGAAGGACTCGGCCTTCCACACCGAGGAGCTGCCGGCGGGAGATGGGCCGGCGTAGGAGTCCAGGCGCTGGTAGTAGGTGGCGATGCTGTGCTGGTTGCCCTGGCTGTCATAGACCGTCACCGGCTGGGTGAAGTTGTAGGTGCTGGAGTCGGTGGGATCGATGTCCGTGGCTTGGGTGTGGTAGTTGGTGTCGCTGGCGTCCAGGTTGACGGAAAGGTCCACCTGGG
>JAKAGJ010000280.1 GCA_021815655.1 Deltaproteobacteria bacterium
CCGGGCGGCGGGGGGGGGGTCGGTGGTGGTCGGCGGGGCCAGGGAGACGCGGTACCAGGCCAGGAACCCCCCCAGGACCAGCAGACCGGCCAACCCCGCCAAAAGGCCCAGCTTGGGGCGCGACGCCCGGCGGGGCGGCGGCGGGCCGTCCTCATCCATCAGGGACTCGTCGCGGGG
Organism: Deltaproteobacteria bacterium; assembly: GCA_021815655.1. Lineage (GTDB taxonomy): Bacteria > Desulfobacterota > Desulfarculia > Desulfarculales > Desulfarculaceae > JACRDC01. The sequence goes on from JAKAGJ010000280.1 coordinate 178, forward strand.
CGACAGGCTATCCTCGGGAAAGGGCAGATGGTCGGCCGGGGCCTGGTCTTCGCGCAGGCGAGGGTCGGGGCCCTCCCGCCAATCGCCCATGGCCAGGTCCGAGGGGGCTGGCGGCTCGGGGACCGATGGCCCTGGCGGCGGGGTGGCGTGCGACCAGAAGCGGCGGTAGCAGGAATTGCAGAACAGCAGCCGGTTGCCCGTCAGGGAGCGCAGGCGTTGGGAAAGCTTGCGCGGCCTGAGGGCCCTGAGTTCCGCGGAACCGCAGTATGGACAGGTAGAGGACAAGCGGACCATTCCTCCCGCGTGGCGCCCGCGCCTGGCCCCGGCTCCCGCCCGGCGCATCCACGCGCCGCGTCATGGCCTGGCCATGGCGGGGCCCGGCTGGGGACCATTTCAGAGGCATAGTGACATGTAGCGTGTCTTCAGGCAAGGCCCTGCTTTCACGCTGGCCGGTCCAGCCCGCCCTCCCGACGCCAGGGGCCGGACGATTCGTTCCGTTGAGCCATGACGGGCGGCCAGGCTGGTCGAGGCCAGTCGGCGGCGCGTCAAGGAGGCAGCTCCCGCCAGGGCGGGGCGTCCCGGCCACGGGATGCCTCAATTGCCATAAGGGCAAACAACAATGCAGTATCGTTTGCTTTGGCGCCAAAAGACCGCCGACAAGCGAGACACTTTGTGGAGATTGCTGTTTACAATTGATGGAAACCACAGTATATGTTTGGGCTAACTCGGAGGCCGGCGGCCCAGGGGCCGAAACGGAGCCGAAAACCGCCTGAAGACGCCATGAGGCCACCATGACAGCGGCCCAGCAAGACCCCAAAATCAAACATATAATCAACTCATTGCATGGCCACGGTGTCCTGAGATTGCGGCGCCCGGTTATCATCGTTTCCGAAGTGTTTGCCGTTGTCATCGCCTATCTGCTCAGCTTCCAATTACGCTATGAATTCTCCGTACCCCCGGCGGCTTGGGAGCTTTTCTGGACTTCCGTCCCAGTCCTCATGGGCCTGCGGGCCGCCACGTTGTGGTACTGGAAGCTGTTCGCCGGACTTTGGCGCTATGTCACGATCCCCGACGTGATGGCCATCCTGAAGGCCAATCTCATCGGCAGCCTGGTCTTCCTTTTCTACCTGCTTTTCTGGTTTGGCCACGGCCTGGGCGGCATTCCGCGCAGCGTGCTGGTCCTTGAGTTCCTGTTGAGCAGCGCCCTGCTGGCCGGCATGCGGGTGGGCGTGCGCGTCATGCGCGAGTCCTGGAACCGCTCCCGGCAGAGCGGACACCTGGAGCGGGCCCTCATCGTGGGCGCCAGCGACTCGGGACTTCACCTGGCCCGGGAGATGCTGGGCAACCCCCTGCTGGGTCTCTATCTGGTGGGCTTTGTCGACGACGACGACGCCAAGCAGAACCTGCAACTCCTGGGCAGGCCGGTGCTGGGGCGCACCAGCGACCTCCCCTGGCTGATAGAGCAGGAAGCGGTCACGCGGGTGATGGTGGCCGTGACCGCGCCCACCCCCAACATTGTCAAGCGTTTGCGGGACGCCTGCGCCCAGGCCGGGGCCCAGTGCAGCATCCTGCCTCCGCTCAACGACATCCTGCTGGATCGCCCCCTGTGGAAACAGGCCCGCGAGATCAGTTCCGAGGACCTGATGGGTCGCGAGGTGATCGGCTTCCAGCAGGACGGCGGCAGCGTGATCCATCATTCCCGCGAGGGCGAAACCATCCTGGTCAGCGGGGCCGCCGGGTCCATCGGCTCGGAGATATGTCGCCAGTTGGCCGGCCAGTCCCCGGGCAGGCTCATCCTGCTGGACCAGAACGAAAGCGGCCTCTACGACCTGCAGCAGGACCTCCTGCGCGGTTGGCCCGAACTGAAGCACGTGGCGGTGATCGGGGACATAGTGGACCAGCCCAAGATCGACTGGCTGTTCGCCACCTATCGCCCCACCCGGGTCTATCACACGGCGGCCTACAAGCATGTCCCCCTGATGGAGGCCGAGCCGGTGGAGGCGCTCAGGGTCAACGTGCTGGGCTCCCACAACCTGGGCATGGCCGCCCTGGCTCACGGCGTGCGCCGTTTCACCTTCATCTCCACCGACAAGGCCGTCAACCCCATCAGCGTCATGGGCATGACCAAGTTGGCCGCCGAATACGTCCTCGCCACCTGCGCCAGGAACAGCGGCTGCCGGTTCATGACCGTGCGTTTCGGCAACGTCATCAACAGCAACGGCAGCGTGATCCCGCTCTTCCGGCGCCAGGTGGAGCAGGGCGGCCCGGTTACCGTGACCCATCCGGAGATCACTCGCTTTTTCATGGCCATCGAGGAGGCGGTCAGCCTGGTGCTGGCCGCCGGCGACATGGGACAGGGCGGGGAGATATTCCTGTTGGACATGGGCCAGCCGGTGCGCATCCTGGACGTGGCCCACCAAGTGATCCGCACGGCCAATCTGCTGCCCGAGCGGGACATCGAGATCAGGATCATCGGGCTCCGGCCCGGCGAGAAGCTGCATGAGGAGCTTTATTGGGTGGGCGAGGGCATCCGGGATACCGGCCATCCCCAGATCAAGGCCGTGCAGGCCCGCCGCCTGCCCCCGGAGACCGTCTCCCATTGGCTTGGTGAATTCCGCCGCGCCTGCGCCCAGCCCGACGGGGCCATGGCCCGCCAGGTACTCAAGGCCTTCGTGGAGACGGCCTCCGCGGACAACGGCCAGAGTCCAGGCCCCAGCCCCGCGCCGACCGCTCCCCTGGGCTTCGCCCGTCCGGCCGTGCGCCACGACTGACCCACATCCCTCCTTTCGCGTCATCCTCCAAGCCGACTCTCCCTGCCTAGTCCTCCAGGGCCTGGGCCCACACCACCACGCGGTCGCGGCCTTGGGCCTTGGCTCGGTAGAGGGCCTGGTCGGCCCGCCCGACCAACTCGGCGGGGCCGATCTGGGCCTCGGCGTCCATGCAGGCGATGCCCGCGCTGAAGCTGACCCGCAGGGGGCCGTTGGGTCCGGGGAAGATGTGCCTGGCGAAACGCCGGGCCAGGCGCTCGGCCGCCTGCTGGGCCCCGGTCCGCTGGGTGTTGGGCATGATCACCGCGAATTCCTCGCCGCCGTAGCGGCAGACCAGGTCCACCTTGTCGCGGAAGGTGGCCTTGGCCAGGGCCACGGTGCGCCTGAGCACCTCGTCGCCGGCCTGATGGCCGTGGGTGTCGTTGAACAGCTTGAAATGGTCCAGATCCAGCATCAAGAGGGCCAGGGAGCCGCCGTAGTGCTGGATGCGGCTGATTTCCTCTTCCAGGCGCAGGTCGAAATAGCGGCGCACGAAGGCCCCGGTGAGCCCGTCGGTCACGGCCATCTCGAACAGCCGGCCCACCTCCAGGGCGATGGCCACCATGGCCAGGAAGACCAGAAGCGCATGGCCGCGCGCGCCCTCCAGGTCCTGGCCTAGGGAGAGGTCGAAGGTGGCCATGCCCACCACCCGGTTGTCGGCGGCCACCAGGGGTGCGCAGAGGCAACGGCCCGCACCGCCGGTCGCGCCCTCGGGCCAAGGCAGGCCGCCGCGCAGGCAGAGCCCCAGCACCTCCGGGCTCTTGTTGTCCAGCAGGCAACTGAAGGGCGTGTCGCACAGGGGGATGTTCAGCGGGCGCTGGATCACCAGCCCGTCCACCATGCCGAGTTCCAGGATGATGCGGTCGCCCTGTTGGTCCAACAGGAAGAGCCCCAGCCGGCTGGTCTGCCCCAGGTCGGCCAGTCCCTCCAGGGCCCGCTGCAACATGGTCTGGCGGTCCAGGTCGGAGAACAAAAGCCGGGCCGCGAAGCTGAGCACCCCCAGCTCCAGCTCCGGGTCGAAGTGATGTTGGTCGCGCATGCCGCTGTCCCCGGGCAATAGAAAGGACCGGGCGGCTGCCTGCCCCGACGGCCGCTGAGGCCAATATAGCCGCCGGCCCAAGCGCGGGTAAAGGAGTTTTGGGACGGCGGGGGCGGCTGGGGTCAGCCCCGGCCGTAGATGGCCTCGATCTCGGCGGCGAATTTCTTGTTGATGTTGGCCCGGCGCACCTTCATGGTGGCGGTCAGCTCGTCGTCGTCGTGATCCAGGGCCTTGTCCAGCAGCCGGAACTTGCGGATGTTCTCCACGCGGGCCATGCTTTGGTTGACCCGGTCCACCTCGCCCTGGATCAGCCGCAGGACCTCCTCGTTCTGGGCCAAGTTCTTGAAGTTGGTGTAGGCCAGGCGCTTGTCGGTGGCCCACTTGCCCACGTTGTCGAAGTCGATCTGGATCAGGGCCGCCAGGTAGTTGCGGCCGTCGCCCAC
>JAKAGJ010000281.1 GCA_021815655.1 Deltaproteobacteria bacterium
CGATCTGCCAGACCCAAGAACGCTTGAGCGACCGGCGCCAGCGCCTGGAACGGGGCCTGGCGCGCTGCAAGTCCTGGCTGGAGGCCTGGCGCCAGGCAGGCAAGGCCGAACGCGCCCATCTGCAACAGGCCCTGGCCCTCCTGGAGGAAACCCGCCAGGCGGCCCAGGCGCAGGGTTTGATGGCCCAGGAGTTGGCCGGCCAGGTCCGGCCTGTCTGCCGGGCCCTGGGCGGGCTGGGCTTCCTGGACCTGCTGCCCAGCCTGGCCGCCGTGGCCCAGGGCGTGGCCGACCATCGGCGCCAGGCCCAATATCTGGAGACCCAGGCCCAGGAACTAACCCAGCGGATGGCGCCGCCGGCGGTGCCCAGCCTGTCGCGGCCACCGGCGGTGCTCAAGGAGCACGCCGCCCTGGTGCGGCGCCTGAGCGGCCAGAAGGTGGACCTGGAGCGCCTGGGCACCATGCTGCGCGCCGCCCAGGGCTGGCGCACCCTGCTGGCCTCGCCGCTGTTGGCCCAGGCCCGCCGCCAGGCCCAGCAGGTGGTCACGAACCTCTGCGGCAGCCTCAGCCTGGCCGCGGCCCGGAGCCAAAAGCTTAATGCCGACCGCGGCCGCGTGGCGGCCCAGTTGGTCAAGCTGCGCCAGGAGCTGCTCCAGGAGCGCCAGGCGCGCACCCAGGGCGAGGAAAACCTGGCCGCCAGCCAACAGCGGGCCTACCAGCAGCGGGCGCTGATCGACCAGCTGGAGGCGGGGCTCAAACAGGCCCTGGCCGATCTGGCGGCCGAGCGCCAGCAGGCCCGCCAAGAGGTCCTGAGGCTCAAGGCCGACCTTGAGGTCCAGGCCGGCGCTCGCCAAGAGCTTAGCCAAGAACTGGCCCAGAGCCAAGAGCAGGCCGCCAGCCAGACGGTGCTGGCCCAGCAGCGCCTTGACCAGTTGCACAGCCTGGAACAAGAGCGCCAGGACCAAGTGCGGAGCCTGGAGCAGCGGCACCAAGCCCAGGAGCAGGAGCTCCAGGAGCGGATGCAAGGCCTGGAGCAGCAAAGCCAGGAGCGGTTGCACAGGCTGGAGCAAGAGCGTCAGGCCCAGTTGCGGAGCCTGGAGCAGCAGCGCCAGGCCCAGGTGCGCGAGCTCCAGGAGCGGATGGCCGACCAGGAAGCCCTGGCCGATCAGCAGATCGCGGCCATGGGGCGCGACCTGGGGCGCGAGCGCTTGGAGGGGCAAGAGGCCCGCCGCCGCCTGGACCAGACCCGCCAGCGCCTGGCCCGCCGCGAGGCCGCGGCCCTGAACCTGGCCCGCCAGTTGCGCCAGGCCCGTCAGCGCCTGGCCCAGCTCAACCAGCAGGCCGAGGCCGACCGACAGGAACTGGAAACGGCCCGCCACTACCTTGGCCGCACCCAGGCCCGCAACCACCGTCTCAAGAGCCAGATACAGGCCCTGGAGAACCAGCTCAGCCTGGCCCGCCAGGGCCAGGCCGCCGCCGTGGACCTGATGGGCCAGTTGGAGGCGGCGGGCGTGGACATCAGCCAGCTGCGCCAGCGTCTGGCCCAGAGCCAACGCCTGGCCCTGGCCCTCAAGGACAAGTCCCTGGAGCGTCACCGCCTGCTGAGCCAAGCCCGCGTGGCCCTGGCCCCCCTGCCCTACTGGCAGAACCAGGCCCAGGCCCTGGACCAGGAGTCGGCGCGTCTGCGCCAGGAGTTGCAACAGGCTCGCCAGGAACTGGGCCGCGCCAAGGGCCAGGTCATGGCCTTGAGCGCCGAGCGCGACGAGGCCCGCGCCCGCCTGGCCAGCGAGCAGGCCGCCCGCGCCCGCCAGGCCCTGGACCTGTTGCAGGGCCAGACCATGGCCGTGGAGCTGACCGCCACCCAGACCGAGGCCGGCCGCTGGGCGGCCCTGGCGGGCGACTTGGCCCAGGCCCTGGCCCTGAACGGCCGCGCCCACGAGGAGGAGGTCGGACGCCTGCGCTCCCAGGTGGGCGAGCTTTCGGCCCAGGCCCAGCACCTCAAGGCCCAGTTGGACCGCCTGTCCCTGATGATGGCCCTGTACACCCGTCCCGGCGGCGATGCCTCCGCCCCGGCGCGGGTGCGCGTCACCAGCCTCACCCCGGCCCAGATGGACCGCGTGCTGGACCGCCTGGCGGGGGTGCGCAACCGCCTAAAGCAACTGGGACGCTCCACTCTGGGGCACTGGGCGCTCATCGCCGCTCTTACCGCCGGCCTGGTCACCGTGGCGCCCAACACCCCCAGCAAGGCCACCAACCGCGTCTCGCCGGTGCTGCCGCCGCGCCAAGAGGTGCAGCAGCTCAAGCAGGGGTTGGCCTTTGGCCCCACCTTCGACATTCCGGCCCAGGCCAGCCTGCACCTAAAGGCCCCGGCCTTGGCCGAATTGGAGCTGAACCTGGTGCCCCTGCGCAAGCAGAGCCAGGAGCTGCCCGCCGGGGTGCGCGATGAGGTGGCCGCCCTGGCCCGGCGCTCGGGACTCTCGCCCCAGGTGCTCCTGACCAGCGCTCGCGCCGCCTTCGCCGACCGCGAGGTGGTGGAGCCCCAGGCCCTGGGCGAGCTGGCCGACGCCGCCCGCAGCCTGGCCCGGCGCCACCCGGCCATCTTCGCCGAGCTGTCCCAGAAGGGCCTGCCCAAGCAGGTCCAGGACCTGGCCCACCTGGCCCCGCCGCCGGACAAGGCCCAGCACCTGTTCCTGGACCGGCTCTACCGCGAGTACCGCTCCCTGGGCTTCAGCCCCGAGGAGGCCCTGGGGGCGCTGGCCGCCAACGAGCGCGCCATCCAGGGGCTCAAGGCCAACTGGCGCTCGCCGGGCCTGTTCCTGGGGCAGGTGCAGCCCCTGGCCAGCCTGGAGACGCTCACCCTCAGCGAGTTCATGGCCCGCATCACCCCCTACATGGAATCACGCCTGGAGTACTACCTCAAGGGCGGCGGCGTCACCTTCACCGGCGACCTGGGCCAATACGCCAAAAACCTAGCCTTCGACATCTACTGCGCGGCCAAGAAGTTCGACGTTCCGGTTTCCCTGATGCTGATGATCGCCCACCAGGAGACCACCTTCGCCAACGTGCTGGGCGACTCCAACCGCTCGGCCAGCCCCTTCCAGATCTTCGAGCCCACCCGCAAGCTCATCATCACCTCCATGGAGCGCAACCGCTTCGTGGGGCCGCCCCAGGGCCTGCACCTGGAACGCCACCTGACCATGGCCACCTACATGGCCGCCTTCCATCTGCGCGAGCTGATGCAGGAGTCCTACCAGCCGGCCAACGGCACCCACCCCGCCCACGTGGACACCGACAAGGTGCTCAAACGCTACAACGGCTCCATGGCCTACATTGGCGCCGTGGCCGCCCGCCAGCGTCAACTAAGTTCCTTCCTGCACGGCTCCTAACCGCAGGCCGCGGCCGGCGGCAACAGGTCGGGCGGGGCACTGGCCCAGGCCAGCGATTCCGGCTCCCGTTCCCCGCTTTCGCGGCCAATCGAAGGGCCAACTGCGCCCGCTCTCCCCTATCCCCAGGCCCCGTGCCCCACCTCAAGCCCGGCCATTCTTAAATCGCCGGATGGCGGTCGCGTTTTTCCACCTTGGCCGGCGCCATGGCCGGCCAAGGAGCCGGTTGGCGTCCGTACCGGTGGGAGTAACGCTCAGGCCTTCGCATCGGCAAGGCCCGATATGGCCGGGCGGCGAGGTGGGGCACAAAGAAGGACCGCTTGGATTTTGCTCCTCTCTTATCCAGCGGACTGGGAACATTACGAAGCGCGAGATCGCTTGGCCACGCCGGCGATGACAACTAGTTTTAGGATGTCCCCCCACCCCGGCCCCCTCCCCGCTGGAGGAGAGGGGATGGGATGGAGCCCAAGGCACCGGCCGGCGCCACCGCGCCAACCGGCCCAGCCAGGCCCAGCCAGGCCCAGCCCCGGGCCAGGTCTGGCTACGGCGGCGACCCTGGGCTACAATTCCCTGAACCGCCCATTAAGCAGGAGCCAGCCATGCTGCCCCCCATGCGTAAGGCCGACCGCCGCATAGACGATCCCGCCCTGCTGGAGGATATCCTGCGGCGGGGCCAGGTCTTGCATCTGGCCATGTGCCAGGGCGGCCAGCCCTACCTGTTGCCCCTGAGCTACGGCTTCCGGCCGGGGCGCATCTACCTGCACACCGGCCGCTCGGGGCTCAAGCTGGAGTACCTGCGCGCCAACCCCAAGGTCTGCTTCGAGGTGAGCGTGGACGTGAAGATAGTGCCGGGGGCGGTGGCCTGCGCCTTTAACTGCCACTACCTCTGCGTGCTGGGCTTTGGCCGGGCCGTGGAGGTGACCGACCAGGAGGAGCGGCGCCTGGGGCTGTTGGCCGTCAGCCAGCAGTACGCCGGCCCCGGCGATCATCAGCTCAAGCCCGAGTCCCTGGCCCGGGCCTGCGTGCTGCGCATCGACATCGAGGAACTCAGCGGCAAGCGCAACCCGCCTGCGC
>JAKAGJ010000282.1 GCA_021815655.1 Deltaproteobacteria bacterium
AAGCTCCGGCCCTGGCAGGGGGGAGTCTGCCAGGGCCGGGGCGGGGAAAGGAGGCGGGCGCCACTGAGAGGGAGAGAGCGCCGCGCGCTCCGGTTAGTGGTCAGGATGGCCAGCCCCGGCCGTCACAGGCCGGCGAGGACTTCCCCCCAAATTCCAGCCGATGTGTAAGCAAGCTGTCGATCCCCTGGCTGGCGGGGCAGGCAGGGCTTCCGGGAAGCCCCCCTAGTCGCGCCCAGGTCCGCTAAGGACCGGGGCTGGCCTGGTTTTGGCGTCCGCCCGCAGGGGGCCAACCCGGCAGGGAGGGTAGGGTCATCACAGGCTGATCGCTTTTGGGGCTCGGCCACGCGCTTGGCGGGCCAGGCCCGGGGGAGATTAGCCCACCCTAGGCGGACGCCTTTCTTCTATTTCCAGGCAAAAAGTACATCCATGTACTTTTTGCCTCTCGGCCAGGTAAAAGCGTGGTTTTACCTGGCCTCCCGGGCGCTTGCGCGCCCGGCCCCGCGTCCTGCGGGGCGACTCCTCGCGGGCAAAAAGTATATCCATGTACTTTTTGCCTCTCGGCCAGGTAAAAGCGTGGCTTTACCTGGCCTCCCGGGCGCTTGCGCGCCCGGCCCCGCGTCCTGCGGGGCGGCTCCGCGCGGGCAAAAAGTCTATCCACGTACTTTTTGCCTTTCGGCCAGGTAAAAGCGTGGCTTTACCTGGCCTCCCGGGCGCTTGCGCGCCCGGCGCCATTCACGGCCGGTAGAGCAGGCGGCCCAGAAGCCAGCCCACGGCCCCACCCACCGAGCAGCCACCGTATACGAAGAGCAGATCCAACATGGTCAACCCCTTCCCATTAGGGCCTGTTATTCAGGCGGCCTTGTCCTGGCGGGCGGGGCTTTCCGCCCCTGGCCGGCGCAGGCGCCCCTGGCGCATCAGGGCCGCCACCGTGGCCACCACCGCCTCGTCGTTGCCGGTACGGTCTTGCAGATAGCCCAAAAGGCGCTCCAAGGAGGTCTGGATCCGCAAGCCGCCAGCGCTCTGGGCCCGGTGTGTACACTTGCAGGGGGGCATTGTCCTCTCTCCTTGGCTGGCCGCTGCCGGCCTTTTACGCTTCTTGACCGCCATATAGAGCAAGGGGCGTGCCAGGGATAAGTTCACGCCTGGCGCGGGGGATTTGAGGGCTGGTTGTGCAATCTATCTGAATCGTTAGCCGGGGGCTGTGCCTAACTGCCGTGGAGGGGGCAACCGGCCGCGATGCGAGACGGCAGGATAGTTGTCTTGTGCAATAGGACAGGCATGCCGTTGGGCATGACAAGCGGCCGCTACAATCGAGAGCGCCGCACGGCCAACGTGGTGTTTCACGGATTACTGTCTATCTATGCAGGTAATATTTCTGCTTCACCGTGCGGCGCCCTCAATAATCATGACAAGCGGCGGCGCCCCAGGTTATAAAGATAGAAGTCCCCCGGACTCGGGCGGCGGGGGAGCAACCCAACCGGGAGAGTGCCGTGCCGGCGCGAATCGCCTACTGCGGTTTGGACTGCGCCCTGTGTCCCGCCTTCCTGGCCACCAGCCGAGAGGACCAGGGCCTGCGCCGGAGCACGGCCCAGGAGTGGTCGCAGGTCTACGACAGCGCCATAGAACCCGGCCAGATCAACTGCCTGGGCTGCCAGCAGAGCCAGGGGCCGCGCTTCTTCATCTGCCACCAGTGCGTCATCCGCGTCTGCGGCCAACGGCGCGGCTGTCAGACCTGCGCCGACTGCCAGGACTATCCCTGCCCCCAGTTGCGGCGGCTCTTGGACCTGGCTCCCACGGCCCGGGACAACCTGGAGTCCTTGCGGCTCCGCGGCGGCGCGGGCTAGGCCGGGGCCGCGGCCTTGGGGGCGGCGGCGCGGTCCCTGGCCTGGGGAGGGGCTTTGGTGATCTCCCTGCTGGCGGCCGGCTGCCAAGGCTTTCTGGAGAGCCAGATATTCTTTCCCCAGCGGGAGATGGAGGCCACCCCGGCCAGCCAGGGCCTGGGCTACGAGAACCTGCGCATCAAGACCGCCGACGGCCTGGCCCTGCACGGCTGGCTGGTGCCCCGGGTGGGCGCCCGCCATCTGGTGCTGCTCTGCCACGGCAACGCCGGCAACATCTCCCACCGCGTGGACATCCTGCGCCGCCTGCACGACCTGGGACCCAGCCTGCTGATCTTCGATTACCGGGGCTACGGCCAGAGCCAGGGCCGGCCCAGCGAAAAGGGCTTCTACCTGGATGCCGAGGCGGCCCTGGCCTTGGCCCAGGAGCTGGCCGGGCGCCAGGGGCTCAGGCTGGTGATCCACGGCCACTCCCTGGGGGGAATCGCCGCGGTGCACATGGCCGCCCAGGGCCAGCCCGCCGGGCTGGTGCTGGAATCCACCTTCCCCCATCTGGGGGCCATCGGCGGGGCCCATCTGCCCCTGCCCCTGTTGCGGGCGGCCCTCAAGTCCCACTTCAACGCCTTGGGCGAGATAGGCCTGGTGCGCTGCCCCATCTTGAGCCTGCATGGTGATCGCGACGACATCGTGCCCCTGGCCCTGGGGCGCGAGCTGTTCGCGGCGGCCCCTGAGCCCAAGCGCTTCGTCACCCTGCGCGGGGCCGGGCACAACGACACCCACCTGGCGGCGCAAGAGGCCTATTTCCAGGCCTGGCGGGAGTTTTTGCGGCAGATTCCATAAGCCCCCCCTTCAGCGCGGCCGTGGGGCCTGCCCGGGTCGCCGTGGCTTAACAAAATAAGCGGAAAAAAGCCCAAGCGGTCCTTATTCCAAGTTGCGATCAAAGCCATCCATGGCCTTGACCGCATATTGGTATGAGATTGGCCGGGCTCGGAGCGGACCACGGGGTTTGGAGCGCAGAAAAAGGCTGGACGCCCTTGGCTCCAGGCCGCTGGCCGGTGACCATCCAGGGACAGCTAATGACTCGCCGGCGGCTCTCCGGCCGGCTGGTTTTGAAAATTAGATTGGGTTTGCACGGGAGCCGGCCAGGCTGGCCAGGGAACAGCGCCCCCCGACCCGTTATGCCCTGCCGGGGGCACCCGGCCCGGGGGCACCCGGCCCGCGGGGTTCCAGGGTGCAGCAGCAGGCCCCGGAGGTGCGTCCCAGGGCCGAGTTGATAACCGCCTGGGCGCAGCCCACGCCGGCCTGCACGGTGATGGCGCCGCTGGGGCAGTTGTTGGCGCAGGCCCCGCACTCCATGCAGGCGTCGCGGTCGGCGATGGCCGCCTTGCCGTCCCGCATGGCCAGCACCGCCTGGGGGCAGACCATGAGGCACAGGCCGCAGCCCACGCACTTGGACGGCTCCAGGTTCAGGGTGGTGACGTTCTTCAGGTAGCGTAGAGCCATGGCCAATCTCCTAGGTCCAGGGGCCGGCGGCGATCCACAGCGCCAGCCCGGCCCCGGCGCAGGCGATCTGCGCGGGCACGGCCCAGCGCATTTCCTTCTTCACCCCCGACAGCGAGGTGTAGGTGGAGGCGCCGGTGAAGTTCATGACCAGGAAGGACACCACTCCCAGGCCCAGGAGCAGCCATGCGGCGCCCTCCAGGGGGGCCGGGCGGCCGGCCAGCCAGGCGGCCGCGCCGCTGACCAGCCCCAGGCCCAGGCCCTTGGCGGCAAAAGACCGCCCCGGCAGCCAGGGCAGCAGCGCCGGACCCAGCACCGAGCCGGCCAGCACCGCCGCCAGCAAGGCCAGGGCCGCGGGCCAGCCCTTGCCCCAGACCCCGGCGCTGAAGGCCCCGCCCTGGCAGAAACCGCCCAGCAGGGTCAGCAGCAGCATGGCCGGCAGGGCGTATTTCAGGGCCATGACCAACTCCACCGGGGCCAGGGCCAGGCGCTCGGCCAGGGGGAATTGCTTGCGGCGCATGGCCGGGGTAGCCTTGAGGCCCGCGGCCAGGAAGGCCGGCAGGTCCCGGGCCATGACTGGGCCGAAGACCACCTCGAAGCCGGTCAGGCGGCGCACCTGGGGGGCGCTCACCCCCGGGGCGGCCAATTGGGGCACGATCAGGCGGCGGTGGCTCACCACCTGCCTAAGCCCCCGGTCATTGATGGCCTGCACCAGGTTGGCGGTGCCCATGGTGCCCTTGCCGGCGGCGCACCACACGTTGATGCCCTTGGTGTCCAGCACCAGGACCCAGGCCGCCAGGCCGGGGCAGGCGGCGCGCAGGCTGTCGAAACTGAGCTTGTAGTTGGCGCTGACCAGCACCGGCGAGTCGGCGTCGGGCCGACCCAGGGCGTAGAGCCCGGGGTCCACGGTGTAACGCAGGCGGCGGATGCCCCAGCGCACGCCCCATCCCCCCAGGCGGTCGGCGGGGCCAAGGGCGCTGTGCACCAGGGGCGCCGGCCCGGCGGGGGTATCCAGGGCGCCCCGCACAAAGGGCTGGTCCAGGCGAGGCGGCCGCGCCGGGGCCGCGCCGGCCGGGGATCAGCCGCCACCGGGGGCGCAGGA
>JAKAGJ010000283.1 GCA_021815655.1 Deltaproteobacteria bacterium
CAACGTGGAGCGCCTTAACAACCTGCTCTACAGCCACCTGGACTACGCCGTGAAGGGGCGCAAGTAGGCCATGGCCGGCACTGATGATAATTTGCGCTCAAAGCCGTCCATGGCTTTGAGCGCAAATCGGCCGGGCAAAAGCGCGGTTTTGCCCGGCCTCCCGGGCGCTGACGCGCCCGGCGGGCCATCCATGGCCCGCTCAGGGCTTCGCTGCAGCTTCGTGCTGAGCTGGTTCGGCAAACAGGTGCCCGGCGGGGCCGAGGCCGAGGCTAGGGCCACCGCCCAGAACCTGCAAGAAGCCGGCGTGCAGGTGCGGGTGCTCACCACCTGCCTGGGCGGCCTGGGCAGCGATTGGGACGTGCAGGCCTATCCCGAGGGCCTGAGCGAGGAGGCCGGCCTCACGGTGCGGCGCTTCCCCACAGCGCCCCGCGACGGCGGCCTGTTCAACGCATTGAACGCCCGGGTCATGGCCGGCGAAGGCTTGGACGCCAAGGAAGAGCGCCAGTTCTTCGAGAACATGGTCCATAGTCCGGCCCTGTTCAGCCACATCGCCGCCCACCCCGAGGAGGGGCCGTTCTTCTTCATTCCCTATCTTTTCACGCCCTCGGTGCTGGGGCCGCTCATCCATCCCAGCAAGAGCGTCATCATCCCCTGCCTGCACGACGAGGGCTACGCCCGCATGGCCATGGTGCGCCGGGCCTTTGAGACGGCCCGGGCCATCGTCTTTCACGTGCCGGCGGAACAGCGCCTGGCCAAGGGTCTCTACGACCTGTCGCGCACGGAGCCGCTGCTCTTGGGCGAGGGCATAGACACCGATTGGAGCGGAGACGCCCGGCGCTTCCGGGAGAAGTTCGGCCAGGCGGGGCCTTTCATCCTCTACGCCGGGCGCAAGGACGCTGGCAAGAACGTGCCGCTTCTGTGCCAGTACTTCCTGCGCTACAAGCAGGAGGGGCGAGGGCCCGCTGGCCTCAAGCTCTTGCTGATCGGCAACCTGCCGGCGCCCATCCCGGCCGGCGGTGAAATGCACATCCAGGACCTGGGCTTCGTGGACCTGCAAGACAAGTATGACGCCTACGCCGCGGCCGAGGTGTTGATGCAGCCCTCGCTGATGGAGAGTTTCTCCATCGTCATCATGGAGTCCTGGCTGGCCGGCACGCCGGTGATGGTGCACGCCGGCTGCGCGGTGACCAGGGACCACGTGATAGACAGCGGCGGCGGCCTGCATTTCAAGGACTACCCCAGCTTCGCCGAGGGGCTGGATCTCCTGCTGGCCCGCCCCGAGCTGCGCGGGCGCATGGCCAGCGCCGGCCGAGACTACGTGCGGGCCAACTATGCCTGGCCCCAGGTGACCCAGCGCTACGTGGGGCTCATAGAGCGGCTGTTTACCGAGCCCGTGCCGGCACCCAAGCCCGACTGGCGTGAGGCGCCGCCACCCAAGACGGCGCCCAGGGGGCGGGGGCCGGCCGTGCACCAGATGCTGGCCGACTTAGCCTTTGGCGACGCCATCGGCTCGGAGGTGCTGGCCTTCCAGAAGCTCCTGCGCTCCTGGGGGGTGGTCTCCGAGATATTCGCCGTGAACTACGACCGCCGCCTGCGCGGCCGCGTGCGCCCGGTGGAGGACTACGCCGCCCAGGCCAGCCCGGAAGACGTGCTCATCTTTCATTTTTCCATCGGCACCGAACTGGCGGACCAGGTGCTCGAGCTGCCGGGGCACAAGGTCCTGCGCTACCACAACATCACGCCGGCCGAGTTCCTGGAGGGCATCAACCCCGACAGCGCGGCGCGCTGCCGCCAGGGACGCCGGCAGTTGAAGCGCCTGGCCCCGGCCATGGCCCTGGGCCTGGGGGCCAGCCAGTACAACTGCGGCGAGTTGGCCGCCGCCGGCTGCCCTCGGGTGGAGGAGTTGCCCATTCTCCTGGACCTGGAGGTGCTGGAGACCCCGCCGGACCACAACGTAATCGACCGCTTCGCCGAGGGCCCGGCGGTGCTGCACGTGGGGCGCATCGTGCCCAACAAGAAGCTCGAGGACCTGATAAAAACCCACTTCTGGCTCAGCCGCCTGCTGCCCGGCAGCCGGCTGCTCCTGGTGGGGCGCGAGGACGGCTGGGGGGCCTATGCCGGCGGCCTGCGCAACCTGGTCAGCGATCTGGGCGTGCCCGGGGTGCACTTCTCGGGGCACGTGAGCTTCGCGGCCTTGATGGCCTATTACCGCGCGGCCTCGTTGTACCTGTGCTTGAGCGAGCACGAGGGCTTCTGCGTGCCCCTGGTGGAGGCCATGCACTTTGGGCTACCCATCGTGGCCTATGACTCCACCGGCGTGACCGGCACCCTGGGCGACGGCGGCATCCTCCTGCCCCACAAGGACCCCATCCTCACCGCCGAGGTGGTGGCCAAGGTGCTCAGCGACCCTGCCCTGCGCGAGTCTCTGGCCCAGGCCGGGCGGCGGCGCCTGGAGCGCTTTAGGCCGCAGCGCGTGGCCGCCGAACTGCGCGGCATCCTGCAAGAGCGCCTGGGCCTGGACCTGGCCGGAGGGGCCGGGGAGGGGCGAGGGTGAGCCAGCCCCTGCTCTTGGACGCCCGGCCCTTGCAGCCGGGCTTCAAGGCCCACGCCGAGCGGGGCATCGGCCGCTACGCCAAGAACCTGCTCACGGCCCTGCTGGAGCTGGTGGACCCGGGGCGCGTGCAGTTTATCGTGCAGGCCAACCTGCCCGACCCCGAGCTGCCGGTGAGCATCCCGCGCCTGCGGGTGCCCTTCTTCCCGCCCGTCATCCCCGTGGGCAAGAAGCTGATAAGCTATCACCTGTTGACGCCCCTGGCCCTGGGGCCGGCCTGGCGGGCGGGCAAGGTGGTGCACTTCCTCTGTCACCTGGACGCCCCCAGCCGCATCGGGCCGCGCACGGTCATCACCGTGCACGATCTCATCGCCCAGCGCCTGGAGGGCCTCTACCGGGGCCGGCGCTCAAGCGCGCGCTTTCGCCTGGAGCGTTGGCTGGAAACCCGCTGCCTGGGCCAGGCCGCGCGCCTGATCGCCGTGAGCCAGTGCACCAAGGACGACGTCTGCGACCTCTACGGCCTGGACCCGGGCCGCATCAGCGTCGTCCCCGAGGCCGCCGACCCCGGCCTGCGCCCCGTGGAAGACCCGCTGGCGCGCGCCCAGGTTTTGGCCAGCCACGGCCTCGGACAGCAAGAACCCTTTTTCCTGTACCTGGGCGGCATCGACCAGCGCAAGGGTTTGGATACCCTGCTCATGGCCCTGCAAGCCCTCAAGCAGCAAGGCCGGCCCCACCTGCTGGCCCTGGCCGGGCGCATCGAGGGTGACCGCCAGTATCCCCTGCTGCTCAAAAACATCGAGGAGCGGGGTTTGCAGCAGGCGGTCAGGCTCTTGGGCTACGTGCCCGATGCCGACCTGCCGGCCCTGTTCAGCGCCTGCGCGGCCTTTGTCTTCCCCTCGCTCTACGAGGGCTTCGGACTGCCGCCCCTGGAGGCTTTTGTCTGCGGCGCGCCGGTGGTGGCGGTACGGGCCTCGGCGGTGCCCGAGGTGGTGGGCGATGCTGGTATACTGGTCAAGCCCGGCGACGCGGCGGCCCTGGCCGAGGCCCTGGGGGCCTTGGGCGACCTGCCGGAGCTGGCCGCCGAGTTGCGCGCCAAGGGCCGAAGGCGCGCGGCCCTGTTCTCTTGGCCGCGCGCGGCCCGGGAAACCCTGGCCCTTTACCAGGAGGTGGGCGGTGAGGCTTGACCTGACGGCCCCCAGCCGCGCCCGTATCATATTGCAGACCTCCCTGGCGCTGGCGGTGGGCGCGGCGGTGTACGGCCTGTGGCCGCTCACCGGCCTGCCCCGCCTGGGGCGCGAGGAGGCCTGGTTCGCCCTGGGCTGGGTTATGTTGCTGGCCCTGCCCAGCGCCGTCTCCGCGCCGGGACCGGAGGGCCTGACCACCCCCGAGGGGGGAGAGCCTTCCATAAGCCCCCGGGCCTGCGCCAATGCCGCCCTGCTGGCCGGCGGCCTGTTCGTGGCCCTGTTGGTGGCCGGCCGCGAACTGGGCAACTACAAGCTCTGGCTGGGCCTGGTCTACCTGGGGGCCATCAGCCTGCGCCTGGCGGGCCTAAGCCTGGACCTGCGCCAGGCCCTGCCTCCCCACCCCCGCCGCGACCTGCACCTGGCCCTGGCCATCGCCGGGCTCACCGCCCTGGCCGGCCTGCTGATGCTCCCCTGGGTGCGCCCCGATTTGGCCGCCGCCTGGCCGCCGCCCCTGCCGGGGAGCCTGCGCCCCCTGGCCGGCAGCCTGCTGTGGGGGGGTATCGTGGGGGCGCTTTTCCTGGATTTACGCCTTTGGGGCTTGAGCCCCCGCGCCGCCTGGCTCATTTTCCTGGCCCTGGGGCTGGGGCCAGGGCCGGCCCTGGCCGTGAGCTGGTTCAGGCTGTTGCCCC
>JAKAGJ010000284.1 GCA_021815655.1 Deltaproteobacteria bacterium
AAAGTCGTCGATCAGCGCCTCCAGCCTGCTTCCTTCCTCGCGGATGATGGCCCCGAATTTTTCGCGCTTGGCGGGGGTCAGCCCGCCATGGTTCTGGGACAGCAACTGGGCGAAGCCCAGGATATTAACCAGGGGCGACTTTACGTCATGGGCGAACAAGGAGGCGATGTTTTGGCGCTCTCTTTCCAGGGCCTGAAAGGGGCGAATGTCCTGGAAGGTCATCACCGCGCCCACCCTCCTGCCCCGGGGGCCCAGCACCAGGGCCGCCTGGGCGCGCACCGGGATGGACACGTTCTGCTTGGTAACAACGATAAGGTCCGTGGCGCTGGTGGTCTGGCCGCTGGCCAAGGCCGCGTCCAGGGGGCATTGCAGGCGGCATTGGTCCTCTTGGAACAAAACCCGGCACTCCTTGCCCAGGACCTCGTGCTTGCCGTAGCCGGTGATTAGCTCCCCCTGGGTGTTGAGCTCGGTAATACGGTGCTGGTCATCCACCATCAGCACCCCCACCGGCAGGCAGCGCAGCAAGGTCTGCTGGTTTTGAGCGGCCTGGCGCAGGGCCTCCTCGGCCTGCTTGCGCTGGGATATGTCCGCCGCAGTTAGGCGGTACCGCCCGGCTCCGTCCTCCTCCCCCGGGCAGTAGGTGCCCTGGATATGCAGGTGGCGGGGCATGGATTTACCCAATTTATGCCTCACCTCGCAGGACATCGGCCCCGAGGAGTCTGACAGCCCGGCCAGGAAATTCTGGAAGGTGGCGTGGCTACCAGGGGACAGAAAAGAAACCAGGGACCGGCCGCCGAGCTGGGCACGCTCCAGGCCCAAGAGCGCGGCACCGGTGAGATTGGCCTGTATAATCAGGCCACGGTCATCCAGGATGAAGTAGCCCACCGGGGCCGTTTCATAAAGATCGGTGTATTTTTCCAGCCGGGTTTCGATCTCCGCCCTGGCCCGCCGCAACTCCTCCAGCTCAACCTGGTGCAGCCGCAATTCGTGGAGCAGGCGCTCGGCCTCCGCCTCCCCCGCAACGGCGGCCGTGGCCTTATCCTTTAGGGACGAATCCCACGCCTCCCTGGGCGAGGCTAGGTTGACCTCGGAAATTACATCCTTTTCTTTCCCCATGGTCCGAACCTTCCAGGCGTGATCGCCTCACGCCCTTTGTGGGCAACCGACAGACTTTTGGGGACCCAGGGCGCGCAAGGGCGCATTTGTTGGGTGCCGCCTCTGTATGCTTGTTCCCGGTATGAGGGTCAGGGGCAACCGGGAATGGCTTTTTTCACTCTTGCCAGTGTCGGGATGCGTGGGGCAGGCTGGTTGGCTAACTTGTTAAGCTTCTTATAATATGCGTGTGACAATTGAAACTCCCAGGCTTGATCCGCCGCTCGACCGCCTGCCGCCCCGCGGGCTTCTGGGTTGGGCGGGGCCAGGTATGAAAAAGCTATTGGCAATGCTCTGGAAATGGCGTCTTGCACCTGGGCAGGCCCAAAACCTTGAGTCGCGGAGCCGGCGCTGTTTCGGGAGGGATGGCTGTAACCACGATGGGCCGGCCGCAATCCATCCAGGAACCAGCGCCTTTTCCCCCAGGCGTCGCCCCGGGGAGGTCAGGCTGCGCTGTCCATATTCTTCAGGCCGAGAAAAGCCCGCTGAGCGCAGGAAGCCTATCAGCCCAAGAACAGGAGCAAACCTGTTAGTACAGATTACGCTTACTAAATATCTCGTGGCAATCATTTGTTATGCCGGTAACTTATTTTTTCGCAATTCGCGGGGGCCGCGCCTCTCTTACAATATCAAAGCGCCTTTTCCAGGGTCTTTTCCTGGTGGCGCTGGCGTTCCTGCAATATCTTTTCCCAATCCGGCCCCTGGTAGGTGATCAGCAGCACACCCTCGGCCTCCTGCACTGGCAGCAGCTCCAGGCGCACCGAAAGCTCCGGCGTTTTCCAGGTGGAGTTCCAACTGCCGCAGCCGGCCTGCCCCAGGCAGGTGTAGAACTGCCCGCTGTCCAATTGCTGGGTCTGGGCCACGAACTTCTCCATGTTGGCCGGGGGGCCGTATCTCTCCTTGAGCAGACTCTCCATCTTGAAAAACTGCTCGCGTCCCAGGAAACCGTAGGGGTCGCCGCCGATGGGCGTGCCTCGCCAGACGATGCGTTGCAGCCCGTACAGCTTGTGCAGGCCCACATGAATCTCGGCGGTGTTCTCCGGGCGCTGGGGAGTCACCACCGCCAGGTATTCCACGAGACCCCCAACCGGCCGGCGCCCCTTTAGCCTGCACTTGAGCCGGCGCAAATCAGCCAGGTTGGCCCGCCACAGCAGCCCGAAGGGGGCCGGCAGCATGAGCTTCGGCGTGGACTTGCGCACCTTGGCCGCGCGCTTGGGAGGGGGCGCGGCCGGTTGGGGAGGAGGGGGAGGCGCGGCCTTGGCCAGGGGCGGCCGGGCCAGGGCCGACTCGATTTGGGCCAGCCATGACCGCACCTCGCCGCGGTCATGGGCCAGGAACATCTTCAGGTCGATGCGATCGGCGGCGCCGCCGTTTTGGGGCAGGAAAAACCAGGTCCGCGCCCCCGGGTCCATGTAGATCACCGCCGCCTGCTCCCCGGCCTCCGTCAAGGCCGTGGCCGCGGGGGTATCGCTCTCCCGAAAGGTCACCTGGCTGAAAAGACCGCGCCGGCGCAGGACTTCGGCCAGCAACTGGCATTCGGTCACCGTGCCCCGGGCCGCGTATTCCAGGTCCTGCTGGCCTGCCTGTCCCTCCCGGGTCAGGGATTGCAGGGCCGCGGCATAGGTGGGGCCCAGCACCAGGGCCGGTCCGGCCGGGGCCGGGGTCTTGCGGGGCTCAATGGCCGGCAACAGGGCCTCGTAAAAGGTGGCCTGCTCACGCAGGGACTCGGCCTGGTTCTGGAAGGAGGTGTCCTTGTAGCCCAGCAGGGCCGCGCAGCCCAGGAGCGCCAGGGGCGCCAGCAGGCAGGCCAGGGAAAGAACAAGGGCGGGGCGGAGGGGACGAGTGAAAAGGGACATGGCTTCTCCAGGCTTTGGCGGCCGGACCGCGCGGTGCCGCCGCCGGCCTACTCGTCGGCAGCCTCCACGCGGTTGCGGCCTTTGTCCTTGGCGCGGTAGAGGGCGCGATCAGCGGCGGCGATGAGGTCGCGGGGCTGCATGCCCCCCTTGAGGGCGGCCACCCCCAGACTCACGGTGAATCCCTCCAGCCCCGGCAGGGAGAGGTGGAAGGACTCCTCCCACACCTTGCGCCGCAGCTTTTCGGCCACTCTGAGGGCGTCGGGCAGGGTGCAGTCCACCAAAAGCATGATGAACTCCTCGCCGCCATAGCGCCCCACGGAGTCAACCTCGCGCACCCCTTGGCGCAGCCACTCGGCCAGCTGTTGCAGGGCCTGGTCGCCGGCCTGGTGACCAAGAAGGTCGTTGGTGCGCTTGAAGTGATCCAGGTCGGCCATGATGAGGCAGAGGGAACTGCCTCTCCGGCGGGCCTTGGTCACCTCCTTTTCTAATAATTGCAGGAAATGGCGGCGGTTGTACAGCCCTGTCAAGCCGTCGGTATTGGAGAGATGGGCCAGGTTTTGGTTCCACTGGCTGAGCTTGCGGTTCTGCTCCACCAGGCTGTTGAGCAGCTCCGTCACCTGGTCCAGGTAATCCACCAGCTCGGCCAACAGACCCACCTGCTCGTCGCCCAGCCCCGCCGGCGGCCCCTCCGTGGGCAGCAGACGGGGGCGCTCCAAGTCGCGAGGCCCGGGCTTGATCCTGCTCCAGCCCAGCCTAAGCTGATGCAGTCTGGCGTGCAGCGGCATCTCGGCCTCTCCTGTCTCGTGGGGGATGCGCTTGGAGCTCATTTTTGATAATCCGCCACGGCCCCCTTTGGCTTGGCGCTCTGGTTCTGCTCGCGCAGCAGGCGGAACTTGGTGTCCAACTCCGCCTTTACCATCTTTTCCCTCTCCACGATTTCCTTGGCGGTGATGAAACCGTCGCCGTTCAGATCATTGTTCTTGAAATTCTTGGTTTCCCAAGCCAAGTGCTCGGCCAGGCTCACCTTGCCGTCGCCGTCGGTGTCCAGGTCGGGGGGGAACTGATAGGCGGCCGGTGGCAGCACCTGGTTGGCAACTTCATCGGGCGCCGCCTTGCCATGGTTCGGCCGGGTGGCCAGACGCTTCATCTGCAACTGGGCCACTTCCGAGGGAGTAATATAGCCATCACCGTCCAGGTCCATCTGAATAAAGGCCTGTTTGGCCCAGGCCAGATGCTCCTCCAGGGACACCTTGCCATCACTGTTATAATCGGCTGCCATGCGCACACTCTTGTCGCCAACCTTCTGGACGCTTTCGGCCAGGGCTGGCGCCGAGGTTGCCGCCAGACAGGCAGCCGCTCCCAACACTATTAGGATTCTTTTCATT
>JAKAGJ010000285.1 GCA_021815655.1 Deltaproteobacteria bacterium
CCATGAGCAGCAGGTCGTTGCCCGCGGCCAGCTCGCCCACGGCCGCCCGGATGACGCCCAGGAGGTCGCCGGCCTGGTGGCGCAGGGATAGGGCCACCAGGTCCTGGGTGCGCACCACCGGGCAGGCCTGTTCCGGTGTTTGCTTTAGCCCCAACTCCTCGCAAACCATCCAGGCGTCGGAGTCGGTGTGGACATCGCCCACCTTCAGGGGGCTGGTGCCGAAGGGCTTCATGAAACTTAGGCTCAAGCCCCTGTCCAGCAGTTGGCGCCCCAGCCCCAGGCAGACCAGGTTCTTGCCCGAGTGGCTGTTGCTGCTGCCCACGTATAGCGGCTGCATGCTAACTGTCTCCCTTCGGCTGCGTGAGCGCGATGCGCCCGTCCACGGCCACGGCCCCTTGTCCCCGGGGCAGCACCATCAGGGGGTTGATGTCGGCTTCGGCCACCTCGGGGAAGTCATGTGCCAGCGAGCCCAGGGCCAACAGTGCCTGGGCCAGGGCGGACAGGTCGGCCGGGGCCTCGCCGCGCACCCCCCGCAGCAGGGGGAAGGAGCGGATGGAACGCACCATCTCCAGGGCCTCGGCCCGGGCCAGGGGCGCCACGCGGAAGGCCACGTCCTTGAGCACCTCAACGTAGATGCCTCCCAGGCCGAACATCAGGAGGTGACCGAACTGGGGGTCGCGGGAAAGCCCGGCGATGATCTCGCGGCCGCCGCCGACCATCTCCTGCACCAGCACGCCGCGGAGCCAGGCCTGGGGACTCAGGCGCTGGATGCGGTCGGTCATCTCCAGAAAGGCCTCGGCCACCTCCGCCTCGCTGGCCAAATTCACCCGCACCCCGCCCACGTCCGACTTGTGGCTGATGCCCGGCGAGTCGATCTTCATGGCCACCGGCAGGCCCAGCTCGCGGGCGGCGGCCACGGCCTCCTCGCTGGTGGCCGCGGCCAGGGAGCGCGCCACGCCGACTCCGTAGGCGGCCAGACAGGTGCGCACCTCCAGCTCGCTCATGTGCAGCCGCCCCTGGCGGCGCAGGCCGGCGATGACCCGGGCCACGGCCTGCTTGTCGCCGGGCACCAAATCCGGCGCCAGAGGCCGCGCCTCCTGCCATAGGCGGTAGTCCAGCATGCCGCGCCAGGCCTGCACCGCCTCCTCGGGGAACTCGTAGACCGGCATGCCGTGGGCCTGGCAGTAGTCACGCCCCTCCTGGATGGAGTGGTGGCCCATGAGCACGGCGAAAACCGGCTTGCTGGCGGGCACCGCGCAGATCTCCCGGGCCACCTCCAGGGCTTTCAATGTGGCGGTGGGGGTGACGATCACCACGGCGCCGTTGACATTGCCGTCCTCCAGCATGGTGCCCAGGCAGCGGCTGTAGATTTGGGGCGTGGCCCCGGCGGTGGTGTCCACGGGGTTGTAGACCGAGGCGATCTCGGGCAGGAAGGAGCGCAGCTCGTCGGCGGTCTCGGGATTGAAACCCACCAGGTGCAGGCCGTGGCTCTCGGCGGCGTCGGCGCAGATGATGCCGGGCCCGCCGGAGTTGGTGAGGATGCTAAGGCCCCGGCCGGCGGGCAGGGGCTGATTGGCCAGGGCCACGGCCAGGTTGAACAGATCGCGTACACTATGGGCGCGCTGCACCCCGCATTGCTGGAAAGCCGCCTCGTAGGCCGCGTCGGCCCCGGCCAGGGCCCCGGTGTGGCTGGAGGCGGCCCGCGCCCCGGCCCCGGTGATTCCGCTTTTCACCAGCACCACCGGCTTGACGCGCGTGACCCGCCGCGCCGTCTCCATGAAGCGCCGGCCGTCCTCCACGGCCTCCAGGTAGCCCAGGATGACCTTGGTTTCGGGATCGTCGGCCATCAACTCCAGCATCTCCACCTCGGTGAGGTCGGCCTTGTTGCCCAGGCTTACGAACTTGGAGAAGCCGATGTTGTTGTCCAGCGACCAGTCCAGGATGGCCAGGCACATGGCCCCGGACTGGGAGAAGAACCCCAGGCCGCCCCGCTGGGGCATGGCCCCGGCGAAGCTGGCGTTGAGCCCCACGGTGGTGTCGATGATGCCCACGCAGTTGGGGCCGATGAGCCGCATGGAGGGATGCTGGCGCACCACCTCCTTGAGTTGGCGCTCCAGCTCGCGCCCCGCCCCGCCCACCTCCTTGAAGCCGGCCGAAACCACCACCACGGCCTTGGTCCCCCGGGCGGCCAGGTCGGCCACGGTCTGGGGCACCAGGGCGGCCTGCACCGCCACCACCGCCAGGTCCAGGTCCTGGGGCAGTTCGGCCACGGACTGAAGCACCGGGGCGCCCAGTATCTGGCCGCCGTGGGGGTTAACCGGCAGCACCCGCCCCGCATAGCCGTTGGCCAGCAGGTTGCGCAGCACGTCGTAGCCCACCTTGCCCGGCTGGGAGGAGGCGCCCACCACGGCCACCTGCTGGGGTCGGAAAAAGGCTTCGAACAAGATGGGCTGCTCCGTTGGGGTTGTCTGGCTGGCCCTAGCGGGACGGCCTGTCAGTATAAATAGGGTAGCACTGCAAGCATGCGGGCGGATGAAAGTCTTTAGGCAGGCCCCGGGGGCTGGTGTTTGGGCTCGGGGGGGCTTAGGGCCAAGGGACCACCCCCAGGCGGCCGGGTGTTCCCGGCGGGGCCTAAACGGGTCGGGTGGGCATTCCCCTGACCTGCCTTGCCGGCTCGCGTTGTTGCTCGTTGCGTAAACAGGCAGAAAGAATCAGGCCTGCCACCAGGCAAGGACCAGAGGATAACCTCCAGGCAGCCGGGGCCGTGCACACCTTTTATCATGATGCCCTCGATGTCGGCGGCCGGGTGTTCCCGGCGGGGCCTAAACGGGTCGGGTGGGCATTCCCCTGACCTGCCTTGCCGGCTCCCGTTGTTGCTAATTGCGTAAACAGGTAGAAAGAGTCCGGCTGGCCACCAGGCTAGGACCAGATGATAACCTCCAGGCGGCCGGGGCCGTGCACGCCCTTTATCATGATGCCCTCGATGTCGGCGGTCTTGCTGGGGCCGCTGATCAAGGCCGCCGCCGGCGGCCCCTGGGGGAAGCGCGAGGCGTCTTGCAGGGCCACGGCCAGGGCCTCCATGTCCGGCAAAATGGCGGACTCATGCACCAGGGCCAGGTGCAGGGGCGGCAGCAGGGAAAGAAGCCGGCCGCCCCCAGGCCCGGCCAACTGCACCAGCCCCCCGGTCTGGGCCACGGCCAGCTCGCAGACCGTGAGCCCGGCGGCCAGGGGCTCGCAGAGCTGGGAGGCTCCGGCCAGACCGTCGGAGGCGGGGATCATCTCCAGGCCGGCGGCCTGGGCCGCCGCCGGCAGCAGGGCCTCCAGCTCAGGCCCTAGGCCGCCATAACCGGCCCGGACCACGCCCGCCTGGCGCGGGATGGCCAGGGCCGCCGCCAGGGCCGGGGCGGCGCCAGCCACTCGCTGGACGCCGCATCCGCCGGCCTGCAAGCGGGCCACAAGCAGCTCGGCCAGGTCGCCGGGGGGCGGGCCGGGGCGAGGAGGCGGCTGGGGCAGGGGCAGGTCGGGCCGGGGGGCCAGCCGCGCCAGGAAGTCCCGCTTATTCATGACCGGGCCTCCGCGGGCTGCCCAGCAGGGTGGAGCCCGGCGCTTGGGGCAGGCTGCGCCCCTGGCGCCAGCCCCGCCATGGTCCGGGGGGCAGGCTCTCGCGGGGCACCTGGTTGAGCAGGGCCAGGGCGGGCCGGGCCACCTGGCAGGCGGTCTGGAACAGGGCGCGGCTGCTCAGCACCCTGGCCGCCAGGTCGGGCAGCAGGGGCGAGGGCGGCCAGGGGTGCTCCTGGCGCAGGCGCAAGAGAAGCCCCGGCAGGTCGATGCCCATGGGGCACTTTTCGCGGCACAGCCCACACAGGCTGGAGGCATGGGGCAGGTCGTCGGCCGGGGGCTGCTCCTCCAGCAGGGCCGTGAGCACGCTGCCCATGGGGCCGGTGTAGATGCCGCCGTAGGCGTGCCCGCCGGCCAGACCATAGACCGGGCAGTGGTTGAGGCAGCTGGCGCAACGCAGGCAGAGCAGTATTTCCCAGTAGGGGCTGGCCAGGATGCGGCTGCGGCCGTTGTCCAGGATCACCAAGTGCGTCTCGCGGGGGCCGTGGCCGCCGTAGAGCCCGGCCGGCCCGCGCACCCAGGAGGCGTAGGAGGCCAGAGGCGCGCCGATGGCCGCCCGGGGCAGGAGTTCGGCGATGAGCGCCAGGTCCGACAGGGTGGGCACGGCCTTTTCCAGGCCCATCACCGCGATGTGCACCGGCGGCACCGTGGTGCCCAAGCGGCCGTTGCCCTCATTGGTGATTACGGCCAGGGTGCCGGTCTCGCAGGCGGCGATGTTCACGCCGCTGATGCCCACCTCGGCGGCCATGAAGCGCTGGCGC
>JAKAGJ010000286.1 GCA_021815655.1 Deltaproteobacteria bacterium
AAGGAGGGGCTCTCTCACTTGGTGCTGGCCACCATCAGCCCCGGCGACGTGGTGCTGGTGCCCAGCCCCACCTACCCCATCCATCCCTACAGCGTGGTCATCGCCGGCGGCGACCTGCGCTCGGTGCCGCTGTTGCCCGGCCGCGACTTCTTCGACGACCTGCTCACGGCCTTCCGCCAGACCTGGCCCCAGCCCAAGATGCTGATCATCAGCTTTCCGCACAACCCCACCTGCACGGTGGTCGACCTGGACTTCATGACCAAGATCGTGGAGTTCTGCCGCGAGCACGAGATTTGGGTGGTGCATGACTTCGCCTATGCCGACCTGTGCTTCGACGGCTACCAGGCCCCCAGCATATTGCAGGTGCCGGGCGCCAAGGACATCTGCGTGGAGTTTTTCTCCATGTCCAAGTCCTATTCCATGGCCGGCTGGCGCCTGGGCTTCTGCGTGGGCAACCCGGAGCTGGTCAACGCGCTGACCCGCATCAAGAGCTACCTGGACTACGGCGTGTTCCAGCCCATCCAGATCGCCGGCATCATCGCCCTGAACGAGGACCAGGCCTGCGTGCAGGAGATCGTGGACGTCTACCGCCACCGCCGCGACACCCTGGTCACGGGGCTCAACCGCGTGGGCTGGGAGGTGGACAACCCCAAGGCCACCATGTTCCTGTGGGCCAAGATTCCCGAGCAGTTCCGCGGCCTGGGCTCGGTGGAGTTCAGCAAGCTTCTCATAAACGAGGCCAAGGTGGCGGTCAGCCCGGGCCTGGGTTTCGGCGAGTATGGCGACGAGTTCGTGCGCTTCGCCCTGGTGGAGAACGACCACCGCATCAACCAGGCCATCCGGGGGCTCAGGCGTTTCTTTCAGGGATAACCACCCCAAGAAAACCTCGTTTTCGTGGGGACCCCGGGGAATGGCTTGGCCTCGCGCGCTCTTAGGCCCAGCGGAATGGAAGGGGTACAGGTCGTGGCCATGCAAAGCATCAACGTAGGCCTCCTGGGTCTGGGCACCGTGGGCGGCGGCCTGGCGCGTCTGCTCATTGAGCAGCATGACCTCCTGGGCGTGCGCCTGGGCGCCGAGCTTAAACTGGCCCGGGCCGTGGACCTGGACCCCGGCCTGTCCCAGGGCCTGGACCTGCCCCCCGGCGTATTCTCCACCGACGCCGCCGCCATGCTGGACGACCCGGCCATAGATATCGTGGTGGAACTGATCGGCGGCCTGGAGCCGGCCCGCCAGTTCGTGCTCCGGGCCATCAACAACGGCAAGCACGTGGCCACGGCCAACAAGGCGCTGTTGGCCAACCACGGGGCCGAGATATTCGCCGCCGCCCGCCAAAAAGGCGTGGGCGTGGCCTTCGAGGCCTCGGTGGCCGGCGGCATTCCCCTGATAAAGACCTTGCGCGAGGGGCTCTCCGCCAACCGCGTCACCCGGGTGCTGGGCATCCTGAACGGCACCTGCAACTATATCCTGAGCCGCATGACCAGCGAGGGCGCGGATTTCGCGGGAGTGCTCAAGGCCGCCCAGGAGCTGGGCTACGCCGAGGCCGACCCCACCTTCGACGTGGAGGGCATCGACACCGCCCACAAACTGGCCATCGTGGCCGCCCTGGTCAGCGGCCGGCATCCCCGTCTGGCCGACATACCCACCCAGGGCATCAGCCGGCTCACGCCCCTGGACATCCAGCTGGCCCGCGAGTTCGGCTACCGCATCAAGCTCCTGGCGCTTTGCCGCCAGCAGAACGGCCTTTTTCAGGCCCGGGTGCACCCGGCCCTGGTGCCCCAGGGGCACCTCATGGCCTCGGTGGAAGGCCCCTTCAACGCCGTGTACATCACCGGCGACTGGGTGGACGAGGTGATGCTCTACGGCCGGGGCGCCGGCCGGCGTCCCACGGCCAGCGCCGTGGCCGCCGACCTCATGGATTTGTCGCGGGATATCCTCTGCGGCTGCGGCGGCCGGGTGCCGGCCCTGGGCGTGGCCACCGACGGCGGCCAGCCCCTGGAACTGGCCCCCCTGGAGATGGTCTCCTGCCAGTATTACTTCCGGTTCACGGCCCAGGACCAGCCCGGGGTGCTGGCGGCCATCAGCCGCATCCTGGGCGAGCACCGCATCTCCATCGAGGCGGTGATCCAAAAAGGGCGCCAGGACCAGGGGCCGGTGCCCATCGTCATGCTCACCCACGAGGCCCAGGAGGCGGACGTGCAGAAGGCCCTGGCCATCATCGACGCCCTGCCGGTGATCGCCGAGCCCACCATGCTCATCCGCAAGGCTTAAGATCCCAGCGAGGTAGTGGCCGTCATGAAGTATCTCATCCTGGTGGGTGACGGCATGGGCGACCGTCCCCTGGCCGAGTTGGGCGGCAAGACCGTCCTGCAAGCCGCCAAGACGCCCCACATGGACCGCCTGGCCCAAGAAGGGCTCCTGGGCCTGGCCCAGACCGTGCCCGCGGACAAGGAACCCGGCTCCGACGTGGCCAACATGTCGCTCATGGGCTTCGATCCGGCCACCTACCACACCGGCCGTTCGCCCATCGAGGCCGCGGCCATGGGCATGGAGTTGGCCGACGGCGAGATCGCCTTTCGCTGCAACCTGGTGACGCTTGGCCACGGGGGCGGGGCCACGGTGATGAACAACTACGCCGCCGGGCACATCACCACCCCCGAGGCGGCCCAACTCATCGCGGCCCTGGACGAGGCCCTGGGCGGCGCGGGGCTTCGCTTCCACCCCGGCGTGAGCTACCGCCACCTGCTGGTTTGGCGGGAAGGCCCCTTGACCGCCGCCACGGTGCCGCCCCGTGACCGCTCCGGTCAGGCCGTGGACGACGTGCTGGCCACCCATGGCGAACTGGGGCGCATCACCCATTTGACCAGGGCCTCCTGGCCGGTGCTGGCCCAGCACCCGGTGAACCTGGCCCGCCGGGCCGCCGGCCGCCCCGAGGCCAACTCCATCTGGCTGTGGGGCCAGGGCACCCGCCCGGCCTTCACCACCCTGCAGGAGCGTTTCGGGCTCAACGGCGTGGCCATCAGCGCCGTGGACCTGGTCAAGGGCCTGGGCAAGCTGGCCGGCCTCAAGGTGGTGGACGTGCCCGGGGCCACCGGCTTTCTGGACACCAACTACGCCGGCAAGGTGGCCGCGGCCCTGGCCGGCCTGCAACAGGGCAACCTGGCCTACGTGCACGTGGAGGCCCCCGACGAGGCCGGCCACGGCGGGGTTTTAAGCGAAAAGCTCAAGGCCGTCGAAGACTTCGACGCCCAGGTCGTGGGGCCGCTCCTGGAAGGGCTCTCGGGCCTGGGCGAGCACCGGGTGCTCCTGGCCACCGACCACTACACGCCGCTGGCGGTCATGACCCACACCCGCGAGCCCGTGCCCTTTGTCATCTGGGACAGCCGCCGCCGCCAGGCTGGGGGCCAGGCCTACAATGAGGCCGCCGCCGCCGGCCGGCCGGTGCGCCCGGCCCACGAGCTGCTCGGCGTCTTGGTGGAGGACTAGGTGCACAGGGTAGAAACTCGCCCGCTGTTCGCTGACGTGGATGCCATGAACGTGGTCTACTATGGCCAATATCTGCGCTTTTTCGAGTTGGGGCGCGCCGAGCTGATGCGCGCCAGCGGCCGGGCCTATGTGGAGATGGCCGCCCAGGGCCTGCACCTGCCCGTGGCCGAGGCCCACGTGCGCTACAAGCGCCCCGCCCTCTATGACGACCTGATCGTGATCGAGACCTGGCTGGCCTGGCTGAAAAAGGCCTCCATGCGCTTTGAATACCGACTGCTGCGCGCCGCCTGCGACGGCCTCGAAGAGGAACTGGCCAGCGGCTACACCGTGCACGGCTGCGTTACCGTGCAGGGCAGGATCGCTCCCCTGCCCACCTGGGTGAGCGCCTGTTTGAGCCCCCACGTGGAGGAGCCCCGCTCCCCCGCCGTGGCTTGAGATAAGGCCCCCTGCCGAGGCCCTTGCGGGCCATGGGGGCGATATGCTAGAAATTTGAGGATTTACAGGGCAAGCGCCCGTGCCCTTGGGTGGGAACCTATCGGCCAGAGGAGGTGTTTCGTGGCCAGCAAGAAGTATGTGTATTTCTTCGGAGACGGCAAGGCGGAAGGCGCCGCCAAGATGAAGAACCTGCTGGGCGGCAAGGGCGCCAACATCGCCGAGATGACCAACCTAGGCATCCCCGTGCCCGCCGGGTTCACCATCACCACCGAGGTATGCACCTACTATTACGATCATGGCCATAAATATCCGGATGGGCTGAAGAAAGAGGTCGAAACCTCCCTGCGCAAGGTGGAAAAATCCATGGGCGCCAAGTTCGGCGACCCCAAGAACCCCCTCTTGGTCTCGGTGCGCTCCGGGGCTAGGGTTTCCATGCCGGGCATGAT
>JAKAGJ010000287.1 GCA_021815655.1 Deltaproteobacteria bacterium
ACGCTGATTACATCGGTGAATACAAGCTGGTGCTGAGCAAGACCAATTACCAGACTGCCACCTATGACAATGTGGCAATTCAGGTTGTTGACTTAAGCGGCGTCCAAACCCTGTCGAATAAAACCCTAACAGCGCCCGTGGTCAACAGCCCAGTCGTGGCTGACCCGCAGCTCAATGGTGCCATGACCGGTTCGGGTGTTTCTGACGATGGAACCATGGCCGACAATAGTTCGATCAAGGTGCCAACCCAAAAGGCCGTGCGTTCCTATGTGGCCAAGCAGATCGCCATGCAGGCCATGATAATTTCAAGCTTGTTGCCGGATGACGTTTCCCCCCCGGAGGCCAATACCACTTACGGGGGCCTGACCTTTGCCAATGCCGGGGCCTGGACCTGGAGCGACTTCGAGTCCTGGCTGTCCGGCGTGGCCTGGCGGTTTGTCCTGGAAGGCATGATGACCACGGGCAGCGCCAGCGCCGTTGGCCTCAATTTGGCCTACCTAGTGGCCGGCTCCGGGGCCATCGCCGGCATGGTCAAGACCCGGCGCAAGAACAGCACGGCCTACGCCCTCAACAGTCTGTGCATCCCCGAACCGCCTAATGGTCATTATTACAAGTGCACCACGGCGGGCACCAGCGGGGCTGGCTCGCTTGTATTCAACACTCTTTCGGGCAGCATCTCCGGTGACGGCTCGGTGCTCTGGACCGAGCAAGGGGCCAGCTTCAAAAACTTGGCCTATAGCGTCACCGCGCCGGCCAACGCTTACCAGCGCTTCGAAGTGGACAGCGCCAGCCTGCAAATCCCCGCCAATGAGGTGAGCCTGGGGGACCGGGTGTACTTCGCCATATGGAGAGACAGTGCCGATGCCCACGGCGGGGACTTGGTGGCGGTGAGCCTCAAGATTCAGCCGGTGGAGGTGTAGCCATGTTGCAACTGGCTGGCGGCCCCAACCCCGTCAAGCGGGAGCAAAGTGTTGTTCGTGCTACCTGGGGCAGCAGTTACGACGACAACCTGCCATATGCGGTTAAGCCTGACCGCACCTTGTTTCGCATAGGGGGCCAATTCGGCGGCAACCCAGGTGCCAGCCAAGCGGTAGGCACCATTTACGGGTACCTCAACACTCTCGGCACGGCCATACACTGGGTCAGTGATGACGCGGCATCTGCGCGTTCCGTGAAGATGGAAGTCACCGAGTTTACCAACCCATTTAAGGGCCTGCTGCACGTAGTGGCGCCCTCCACTGCGTGGGCTATTGGCGGTGCCAACGTAGATGTGTTGGTCACGCCTCCTAATGGGCTAAGTGTGCTCAACGCGGCAGTTTTTCCGACAGCTTTTCCGTTGAACGATTTAGGCAATTTTTTCGATTGGGGCATCTCCCCATTAGACGCAACGCATCTGCGTTTCACTGGCAATAGTACTGGATTTATTCAAACCCGTACCCTCTCGGCCCTGCTGGTCTGGTGATAGGAGGACCCATGTTTTTCTGGATAAATAAGGGCACCGGCAAGGTGATTGAAATCCCAGCCATGACCATGGTTAACGGCGTCCTGGCATCGCCCAGCATAGAGCAATGCCGGGCCGAGGTTGTCAATCGGCTAGGCATCCCCGCGACGGATTTGCTCCCGTTTCAGGTGCTAGACCTGGACACCGCTGAGTCCCTGAATAAACCCATCGAGGCCCTAGTGGCGACTTTGAGTGCCGATGGCTCTCAGGTGCTGAGCATCAGCGTGGACCCCGCCTGGCAGCCCCCGGCCCCCACGGCCCCCGACACCTCGCTGCTGGATGGCCTGGCCGAGTTGGCCCAGGTGGTGGCCAGGAACGTGGCCGTCAGCCCCCATGACAGGCGATTCCTGATGCAAAAGGATATCGGCAAACAGGCTATTAAGTGGATTAGGCAGCACCCGTTATGCACCCCCGATGAGGCCGAGCAATACATCATGGCTTTGGTCTTGGCCGAGTTGCCCGGCCAGCCGGTGGTGCCCAAGCTCTACTGGGAATACCAGGGCGCTGCCCAGGGCCTGGCCATGAGCTACCTGCACGAGGCCATCAAGCGCGGTTACTGCCCGCCAACGACGCCGATGTCCTGGGAGAGCCTGGTGGCGCTGATCGTGGCCACGCCCGAAAGCCAAATCGACGCCTGGCTCAGGAGCCTGTAATGCGCGCGCTGGCGACCATCCTACTCCTCTTGGCCCTGACGGGGTGCGCGGCAACCCCACCACCGGAGGCCGGGCTTGAGCGACTGCCTGGGGCTGATCCCACCTTCGGCGCCACCATGCAGGAATGGCAGAACCGCGAGGCCCAACCATGAGCATGGATGGCCTACAGCAAGCCAAGCTGGCCATCTGCCAGGCGGTCAACCTGGAGATCAACAGGAGTGTGACCTACGTTTCCGACCAAGCCCAGTTTGGCCTTTCCGAATACTGGCAGACCAGCCGGGAAGTGTTCAGGCGGTTGGCCGGCGACTGTGAAGATCAGGCCATTGTCAAGGCCGCGGTCCTGTGGGACCAGCACGGTTTCAGCGAGTACGAGTTGACCCTGGCCGCCGGCTTTGCCTTGGTGGACGGCCCCAGCGGTGGGCGCTTCGGGCACGCCGTGGCCCTGTGGTGGTCGGCGGATGATTTCCTGAACCCCTGGGTTTTGGACAACGGTGCCGTGAGCCTGGAGGTGGTGAGATACAGCACCATCAGGGAACGTCTCGATCTCTGGGCGTGCTGTAACCGCCATGAGCAATGGCGTTTGGTGCGGAGGCCATAAGTGGGGGATGTCCAGAAATTTTTAGCCGATCATCTGTTGGCGGTGATGTTCCTTTGCTCGGTAGGCGGCTTCATCCTCCGCCACTATATCAAGCGTGACTATGCCCTTCTCTCAGGGGCGATACAGGCGCCGCAATGCCTACTTTACCGAGAAGACCTGGAGAAAAAGGTGGCCGACAAGTGCGACGCCTGCAAGGAGAGGCTGGGGTCAAGGCTGGAAGAAGGCGACTCCTGCTTTAGTGGACTGCATCGGGACGTGGCCACCCTGCGCAAAACCTCCAACCTCCAGCTCTGGATTCTTTCCCAAATGTGTCAAGCGATCAACTCCGTGCCCGGCGTCAAGACCCCGGTGGATTGCAAAAAGATCGAAGCCGCGGCGGAAAAGCTACTGGAGTGAACCATGGCCAGTGACCCCCGCATAGACCCACGCCAGCCGGTGGTGGACCGGGTGCTGGCCTTTTGGCCTGAGATCGTGGTGGCGGCCCGCGCTCATGAACTTGAGCCCGCAGTTCTCGCCGGCCTGGTTTGCCAGGAAAGCGCCGGCAAGCCCAGTGCGCGTCGATATGAGCCAAAGTACCGTTGGCTCTATGGCGACGGGCAAGGGGAGCACCCCAACATCCCGGCTGATGTGACCCTGAGCGACGACCTGATTATCCAGAAGTGGTCCTATGGCCTCTGCCAGATCATGGGTGCCGTGGCCCGCGAGTACGGATACGCCGGCTACCTCAAGGGCCTGCTGGACCCTGCGGTAAACCTGGAATATGGCGCCCGGCACCTGGCCAACAAGATCAAGCAGGCCCATGGGAGCGTGAGCTTTGGGCTTCTGCTCTATAACGGAGGTGGTGACAAGCAGTACCCGGACAAGGTGCTGGCTTGGGCCGCCCTTTTTCAGACTACAAGGAGTTGACCATGGATTGGATCGCGCTTCTGAAAAGCAAGACGGTTTGGACCGGAGTGGCCGCTCTCACGGCCGCCGCCGGGTCCTACTTCACCGGGCAGATGACCGGGGCGCAGGCGGCCCAACTTGCCGTCACGGGCCTGCTGGGCCTGTTCCTGCGCATGGGCGTGCAAAAGACCATCCCGGCGCAGGCGGTCTTGTACAGCGCGGGGGTCACCGCCGGGACGCTCTTACCGGGCGCGCAAGCCACCCCAGCGCCGCTCTCGCCGGTCTTGGGAGCGGCTTCCGGCCCGGTCGCTGCCCCGCTGGGCGACGTGATGGCCCTGTTCCAGGACACGGTGGCCCAAACCCTAGAGCTGGCCCAGAAGCAGGCGCTTCAAGAACTTTCCGCAGCGCTCCAGGGCCTCGCCCCCGTGGTCTCCACCATGGAAGCCCCGGCCCCCGCAGCCCCGGCGGTGCAACCGTGAGGCACCATATTTCCCGCTTGGGGAATTTGGTCGCCCTGCTGGCCCTGGCCCTGTTCCTGGCCGCGCCCGCCTGGGCTCTCCCCGTCCACCTGGATACTACGGTTGATGTCGAGTTCTCGCCCAAGGGCGGGTGCACCAAGGCGGTGGTGGACGCCCTCAGCGCCGCCAGGAGCGAAGTCCTGGTGCAGGCCTACTCATTCACCAGCCCGGAGATTATCGACGCGCTACGGGCCGCACAGGCG
>JAKAGJ010000288.1 GCA_021815655.1 Deltaproteobacteria bacterium
CACCGCCCGCCGCCTATCTGCCTGGGCTGGCCAGCGCCTGCAGGAGGGCGTTACGCCCGCCGGCGTCAACTGCGACCTGCGACACATCCGGGCAGCCCTGAATTGGGCGGCCGGCCAAGAGCTGATCGAGAAGGCCCCGGCCGTGGCCATGGTCAAGGCCCCCAAGCCCCTGCCGCGCCACATGACCCCCGACCAGGTGGAGGCCTTGCTGGCCGCCTCCCCGCCGGATCACCGCCGCCTGTGGGTGTTCCTGCTTTGGACCGCCTGCCGCCGCTCGGAGGCCCACGGCTTGCGCTGGGAGCATGTCACCTGGGAGCCCCACCCCGTGGCCCGCGTGGTGGGGAAGGGGAGCAAGGAGCGCGCCGTGCCGCTCCTGCCCCTGGCCGTGGCCGCCATGGCCAGTATGCCGGCCCCGGCCGGCGAGTGCTGCCCCTGGCCCCGGGCCATCGGCCGGGTGTTCCCGGATGTTACCCCGGACATATTCACCCGCTGGTTTCAGCGGGCCGTGCGCCAGGCCAGGTTGTCGGGCGTGCGCCTCCATGACCTGCGCCACACCGCGATCACCTACATGATCAGCCGGGGCGTGCCGCCCCGCGTGGTCCAGGAGATCGCCGGCCACGAGTCAATCACCACCACCGAGGGCTACAGCCGGGCCGTGGTGGCCGAACTCTACGAGCAGATGGTTAAGGGCCTGTAACCAACTAATCTACAACACGCCCCTGATAACGCTCTGTAATCACTAACTACGCCAAAAGACTACGAATCCGTAGGCCGCAAGTTCGAATCTTGCCGGGCGCACCAAGAAAAACAAGGGGTTAGCCGAAGAGGCTAACCCCTTGTCGCTTCTCTGTGGGTAATGGTGGGTAATTATCACAGGCCCAGCTCCTCGACCTCTGATAGCGCGTGGAATAACTTTGGCGGGTTGTGCTGAAATAAGTTGGACTGAATTGGCTGCCCGGCAGGTGGGAGGTCTTCCCGATCTGCTCTACAGGCCCTCTAGTAGCGTGTCCATGCGGCGGTTGGCTTCGGGTGTGCCCAGGACGATCTCCTGCCAGCAGTGCCCGCGCTCATGACCGGCCTCGGCCGGATTGAAGAGCAAGCGGCGCTCGCCATCGACCTCCACCACCCCGCCCATGATGTAGTGCTCGGCCACGCCCAGGCACATGCCCACGCTGAAGCCGCTGGCTTGGTTGTCCATGCCAAACCCGACCCGTTTGTGGCGCAGCACATCGGGGCTGCATATGTGAACCGTGCCCCGTTCGCCCTCGTCAATGATCACCTCCTGGCCGGGCGGCAGGATCGCCTCAAGGGCTGACCCGAACTCCTCCGAGGCTCGCAGAAGTCTATGATAGGCCGCCTGGGCGCCCATCATAGACTCCTCAACCAAGAGGCAATCAGCTCCTCCGGGGTGGCCACCACCAGGGCCACCAGGGCCTCCCAGGTGAGCGGAGTCTCTGGGGGGCAGTAGCCGCGCTCGCGCGCCTCGTACAGGTAGCTCATGGCCAATCCGCCGGGGTAGACCTCGCTGGT
Source organism: Deltaproteobacteria bacterium (assembly GCA_021815655.1). Taxonomy (GTDB): domain Bacteria; phylum Desulfobacterota; class Desulfarculia; order Desulfarculales; family Desulfarculaceae; genus JACRDC01. Next base: position 1,531 of record JAKAGJ010000288.1, read on the forward strand.
CTCCGGATTGGTCCACTCCCAATAGAGCGGCGGGATAACCGGCTGCCCGGGCAACTCGGCCAGGATCAAGGGCATCACCTGGTCCGTGGCCTCCTGGACGGTGGCCGCGGGGTGGGCCTTGAGCCAGGGGATCAGCGTCTTACCGATCTCCTTGTCGGTGAGATACCGGCGGTCGTGGGTGCTGGCCGGCACGTTCTTGGCCACCACCACCTCCAGCGCGGCCAACCCGGCCTGTACCGGGTCCACCGGAGGAGCCGGCGGCGCCCATTCCGGGTCGACGGACAGGCCCAAGAGCTGGCCCTCTTCATCATATGAGGGGTGCAGGGAAGACAAAGGGGCCTCGCCCAGAGCCGGATCATCGCTCATGATCGTCAGGGCCCCTGGTGCGTAAACCGCCGGGCCCTCATACTCCGTCATCGAGGTCACTTGACCATCGCCATCCAGTGTGAAAACCCAGGTTTTTCCCATCTCTACATCCTCACCGAGCACCAGTTGGTGGCTATGGGCAGGCTGCCCGTGGGTGAATAGGCCTCGACCAGCAAGGCCGTGATGCTGCTATAGCCGATTGCGCTGGCAATTCTGCCGGTGGCCCCGGAAGTGTTGGTGGTGCCGTTGTGGACCTCCATCGCCCCCGCCAGGGACCCCACCGAGGTGATAGAAACGCTCGTACTGGCTTGTCCGGTGGTGGCGTTGGTGGTCTGCGACGTCACGCCGCGCTCAACGTATGCGGCTCCCCCGGGGATTATGACCGTCCAGGACACCTTTATGGTCACCGGCCCCGCCAGGGGGTTGAACGTGATGATCTCCAGGTTGATGGAAGAGGTCAGGCGGAGACGCACTTGAACGTCCGCCGGCAGGCCGGATGTCGCCAGGAAGCCCAGCAACCGCTCATAGCAGCGGTTGATGGGTGGCAGCCTCAAGGCTGTCAGGTCCACGTTGGTGGTGATCAGGCCGGCTCCGGTGTGGCTCACCGTCGTATAGGCCCTATGCACGCGGGGCACGGAGATCAGGCCCAGCATGGCTACACCTCCACCGGCACAGCCAGGCCCTCTATCAGGAGGGCGTCGTCAGCCGCGGCCCCCTGGGGCCGCCAGATGCCCAAATGCACGATGTCCCCCAGGCTCACCTCGGCCGCCGGGATTTGCAGGCTGGTGATGGTCATGGGCTGGTAGGCCGTGGCCGGGGCCACAGTGGTGCTGCCCAGGTGTTTGAAGCCCACCCGCTCGCACATCCACGTGACCGTGCCATCGACCACCGTGTCGTTGATGTTGGTGGGGAAGGTGGGAGGGACGGTCCCGCTGGTGCCGCCCACGGTGGCCACGTAGGAGTAGCCATTCGGCGTGGGCGGCATTGCGCGCGCGGCGGCCGCGTAGTTGGTGGTCGGTTGCCAGCGGTCCTTGATTGGGGCGTTGGCGGGGTTGACCTGGTAGGCCAGGTTGAGGGCCAGCAGGGGAGTGGCCGTGGCCGTCTGTCCCGCGACGGAGATCACCACGGGATGGGTGGCCACCGGGCCCTCCTCCAGCTGGTGGAGGATGAAGTAGATCACCTGGCCAGCGTTGGCCGCGACGCTCACCTGCTCCGTGGTGTAGGTGGGTGTCACGCCATCGCGGGCATAGCGCTTGTAGGTGTTGCTGGCGATAATCGCCGTGCCGTAGCTGGCTGGGTCACTCCAGTTGTTGGGCAGATGGACATAGCCGGTGCCGCCCCGGGCGTGCACCTGCACGGAATGGGGGTTGAGGTTGTTGTTGTAGCCCAGCATGGACGCATGGGCCCGGGCCGTGCCGGCCGAGTTGTCCAGCTTGTAGACCTTGCCGCTGGTGCAAATCCAATCCAGGCCGGAGGCAAGCAAGGCAGGGGCATCGTTCACCACGCTGATGCTGGCGGCCGGGTCGCCGTTCAGGCCGATGCTGGCGGTGTCCACCGGGTTGGCGTTCAACTTTTTGGTTTTGTTGATGGTGGTCCGGCTGGCGGCCAGCATTGCCACCACCTTGATCTGCCAGTCCACCCCGTCCAGCCAGGCCTGGAAGTGCCCCCAAGCCCAGGCTGCCGCATCAGCCTGCGCCTGGGGCGCGGCCGTGGCCAGGTCCAGCAGGAATGGCTCCTGCTGGTCGGCCACCAGGCTGGCGATAGCCCGTGGCCTTAGATCGTCCCACAGCTGGGTGGCAACTGGCGATGACCACGTCACCGGGCTGGTTGCCTCGCACGTGCGCAGGTATCCCGTGTCCGTCTCGCAGATGATCATTCCCAGGGTGGGGCTGGTGGGCCGGGTGACGCTAGTGCAGATGATCATTGCCACGGTGCCGGTGCTGCCGTCGTGGCCGTGGGCCAGGGGGGACTTCGTGCCCAGAGCCCTGTCCACCGCGTCCGTAAAGGGGTTGTATTTCAAGGTGCCCCAGAAGGGCTTGCCCTTCTCCATCTTGTAATCGTCGAACTGTCCCATCAGTTGGACTCCCTTATCTCCAGGCTCAGCGCCCCCTTGACCATGCGGTCGAGGCTGATCCGCTGGAGCTTGGTGAGGTGGCAATAGAATTGGTTGCGCAGGCGCAGCACCTGTGACCTGGCCCCGGGAAAGAAATCGGCCACTAGGTGCCGGCCCACCCCCACCTCCTGGAGCAGGTCATACCAGCCGCCGATGGCCATCTCCGGCGCCAGGCGCTCAAATTTGTACTGGCCACCCCGGAAGCGCGCCTCTTCGTCCAGCCAAAGCTGCCCACCCTCGGCGTAATCCAGCTTGCTGGTCTCCTCCGGCCCCAGTTGCAGGGGCTCCACCACCCGGCGGTCGGCCTCGAAATAGCAGCCGGGGATGATGGTGCCAGATCGG
>JAKAGJ010000289.1 GCA_021815655.1 Deltaproteobacteria bacterium
CGCTCCGCCCCCCCGGGCCTGGAAAGCGCCTGCCAGGCGGCCGCGCGGGTTCTGGCCGTGGCGGCGGAGCTGTGAGAGCGCCCGCCCCCGTGCGGGCCAAGGACGGCCCGCCGGGCGCGCCAGCGCCCGGGAGGCCGGGCAAAACCACGTTTTTGCCCGGCCGAGTGCCAGCCAAGCCAGGGATGGCTTGGCTGGCGGATGAAGCCAGCGGGGCGGCTGGTACTGATCTTGCTTAACTTGGGGGCGAGGGCTTAAAAGGGGCGAAAATGGACCTGTGGCAGGAAAATTTGGCCGTGCTCAAGCGCCGGGCGCCCGCTTTGGCCCACCTGGTGGAACAGAGTGCCCCCCACCCAGAGGCCCTGCTGGAGCCCACCCGCCGCGGCGCGCCGGGACTGGTGGTGGGCGGGCTCAGGCTGACCTCCTCCGTGGACCCCGTGGCCGAGGGCAGAAGCCTGGCCGCCCGCGCCCCGGCCGGCCCCCTGGTGGCCCTGGGCCTGGGCCTGGGCTATCACCTGGAGCCCCTGGCCCACCGTGACCTTTTGATATGGGAGCCCGACCCCCGGCTCTGGCGCCTGGCCCTGACCGCCCGCGACCTGCGCCCCCTGCTGGAGCGGGCGCGCCTGGCGCAAGACCCCGCCGGCCTGGGCGACCTGGGCGGCCGCGCCCTTTACCTGCCCCGGCCCTTTGCCCGCCTCTACCCCGTGGAGGCCCAGGGGCTACAGCGCCGCCTGGTCGCGGCGCCCACGGCCCGCACCCGGCCCGCGCGCCCCCGGGTGCTGGTGGTGCCGGCCATCTTCGGCGGCTCCCTGCCCGTGGCCTACTGGTGCGGCCAGGCCCTGGAGGCCCTGGGCTGCCAGGTGCTGACCCTGCCCCTGGACCAGGTGGCCCCCCTCTACGAACGCCTGCTGGATTGGCGCGGCCCCCTGGAGCGCCTGGATCGCGTGCGCGCCCCCCTGGTCCGCTTTTTGGGCGAGCTGACGGTGCTGGAGGCCGAGAAGTCGCCGCCGGACCTGGTGCTGGCCCTGGCCCAGGCCCCCCTGGACCGCCGGGCCTTGAAGGACCTCAAGGCCCTGGGCACGGCCAGCGCCTTCTGGTTCGTGGAAGACTACCGCCTCATGACCTATTTCCGCGAGGTGGCGGCCTCCTATGACTATTTCTTCCATATCCAGGGGCCGGAGCTGCAAGCCGAGCTGGATACCCTGGGGGCCAACCACGCCTTCCTGCCCATGGCCGCCCACCCGCCCCTGCACCGCCCCCTGGAGCTGAGCGAGGCCGAGCTGCGCACCTATGGCGCGCCGGTGGGCTTCATGGGCGCCGGGTACCCCAACCGCCAGCGCATCTTCAAGAACCTGGTGGGGCGCGGCCTGAACTTCCGCCTGTGGGGCGTGGGCTGGCGGGGCATCAAGGAACTGGAGCCCTGCCTGGCCCAGGAGCGCTACCTGCAAAGCGAGGAGGTGGCCAAGATCTACAACGCCTGCCAGGTGGTCATCAACCTGCATTCCTCGCCCCTGTGCGAGCAGCGCGTGGGCGGGGCCGATTTCGTCAACCCCCGCACCCTGGAGGTGCCGGCCTGCGGCGGCTTCCAGTTGGTGGACCGGGTGCGCGGCCTGGAGAACTTCCTCATCCCCGGGGTGGAGGTGGCGGTTTTCCATGACGAGAACGAGCTGTTGGAGATGATCGACCATTACCTGCGCCACCCCGAGGAGCGCGCCGCCCTGGCCCAGGCCGGGCGCCGGCAGGTGCTGGCGCGCCACACCTATTACCACCGCATGGAGGCGCTCCTGGAGCGCTGCCTGGGCGCCGCCGCCCGGGACAGCCAGGCCGACGCCCTGGAGCAGCCGGCCCTGGCCGCCCTGGCCCAGGGGCGCGGGCTGGGTCCCCAGGCCGCCGCGCGGCTGATGCTTGAGCGCCTGGCCCCCGGCGGCGGCGAGAACCAAGACCGCGCGGACCTCCGCGCCACGGCTTCATAACCCCCAGCAAGGAAGCGATAAGACATGGAAGTCTATCTGGATGGCAAGCCGCTGGAGGGCGGCGTGGCGGGGTCCACCCTGCAAGAGATGCTGCAAACCATCATGGACAGCAGCCTGGGCCAGGAACGCACCCTTAGCGAGGTGCGCATCAACGGCCAGCCCTTCGAGGAGGCCAGGCTGGGCTCCGCCACCGCCTTGCCCCGCGAGGAGATCGAGCGCCTGGAGGTGGAAACCCTGGACGCCCGCCAGGTGGCCCTGCACTTTCTGGGCGCCGCCGGCCACTACTTGAACGCCATCGTGGCCGCCGTGGAGCGCGTGGCCGAACTGTACCGGGTCAGCGACGAGAGCGAGGCCAGCGAGCACTACCTGGCCACCCTGGAGAGCCTCCAGCTTTTCATGCAGGTCCTGCAAACCACCCGCGACGCCCTGGGCCTGGATTTCGAGACGCTTAGCGTGGACGGGGTGAGCCTGGAGCAGCGCCTGGCGCGCCTGGCCGCCCTGGTGCAGGAGCTCCTGAACGCCCAGGAGCAGGAGGACTGGGTGCTGTTGGCCGACGTCCTGCAATACGACCTTTGCGACCAGCTCCAGGAATGGCGCCGCCTCATGCCCCTGCTGCGCGAGCAGGCCCTGTCATGAACTGGCTGGATACCCTGGAACGCCTAGCCGGTCTGCAAGCCGAGCTGACCGGCCAGGCCCAGGCCTGCCTGGGGCTACTGCAACAGGAGCAACTGGGCCCGCTCATGGACGCCATGGAGCGGCGGCGGGTGCTTTTTGCCGAGGTGATGGGGCTGCTTAAGCAGTTGCAGGGCGCCACGCCCAGCCTCGATGAGGTCATAGCCGCCCTGCCATCGCCCCAGGACCAGCGGGGCGCGGCCCTGCTTAAGCGCGTCAAGGACCTGTCAGTAAGCATGCAGGACCTGGACCGGCAGTCCGCCGGCATCCTGGAGGCCCTGCTGGAACGCCTGCGCGCCGAACTGGCGCGTCTGGGCCAGGGGCAGCGGGTTCTCAATGCCTACCGCTCCCTGCCCACCAGCGTGCACTGGGGACCGGACCAGCTCTCCCGCACCTGCTAGGCCGCGAGCCTCGGCGGCCGATAACGGGCCGGGTGCCCCCGGCGGGGCGTTGCCGGGTCGGTTGGGGGAAACCCCCTGGCCGGCGTTGGCGGCTCCCGTTGTAGGCCCTGGCTGCGGGCTGACTAGCGCCGGCCGGGTGCCCCCGGCGGGGCGTTGCCGGGTCGGTTGGGGGAAACCCCCTGGCCGGCGTTGGCGGCTCCCGTTGTAGGCCCTGGCTGCGGGCTGGCTGGTGCCGGCCGGGTGCCCCCGGCGGGGCGTTGCCGGGTCGTTTGGGGACCTCCCCCTGGCCGGCGTTGGCGGCTCCCGTTCCAGGCCGGTCGCCCCCCCCAAAAAAAAAAAACGAGACGGGCGAGGATAAACCCCGCCCGTTTGTTACTGTCGTCTCCCCACGGAGCCGCCGGCGCTGGCCGCCACATCAACGCCAATGGACTCGTCAACGCCCCGCCGGGGGCGTCCGGCCGCTAGATGCGCAGGCTGCTACGCATTTGGGCCGTGGCCGTCGGGGCGGGCTGCTGGTTCAGCACCTCCTGGGCCTCGGGCTTGGCCACGGCCTCGCGCCAGGCCTCGTTGAGACTGGCCAGCATGCGGGTCACCTCCTCCAGGGGCTCGGGGTCGGCCTTGACCTTGGCCCGCACCAACTGGTCACCCATGAAGAGGTAGAGCCGGCGCAGGTTGACGGCGATGTCGCCGCCCTGCTCCAGGTTCAGCGAGGCGTTCAGCTCGTCGATGATGTCCTGGGCGCGGTTGATGAGGGAGGCGGCGCTGGGGATGTCGCCGTCGCCCAGGCAGGCCCGCGCCTTGGTCAGGAAGCTGATGGCCCCCTCGTAGAGCAGCACGATCAGACGCCCACGGTCCACGGTGGCCACCTGGGTCTTGCGGTATTGGTTCTGTCCGTAGTTCATCATGGCGTTTTTCCCGTCCTTGGTGGTACTGGGGCCCATTCCCTGGGCCTTGGTTGCATCCCAGGCCGGACCCGCAGGGGGGCTGGGCTGGGGGCGCGTCCAGCTAGCCGCTGGAGCTGGAGCTGCTGCTGCTACTGCTGCCGCTCAGCTTGGCGATCTCGCTGGAAAGCGACTTGGATTCGTTGTTCATGGTGCTTAGGGTGGTTTCCAGGTTGGCGAAGAGCGTCAACTGGTGCTGGCGGAACTGCTCGATGCGCTTGTTTTCCGAATCGATGCGCGTGTCGATGTCGGTGATGATGTCGGTGTAGTTGCTGATGAGCACGTTCAGGATGCCGGTCTTGGAATCGGTGGCCTGGGTCATGTTGTCGTACATGCGCTTGGCCACGC
>JAKAGJ010000290.1 GCA_021815655.1 Deltaproteobacteria bacterium
TGCCAGAGCCGGGGCGCGCCGTGGAGCGCATGGCCGAGCTGTGCGTGATCGAGTCGGTGAAGGTGGCGGCGGATGTTTTTTCGCCCCTGGCCGGCGGCGTGGCCGAGGTCAACAGCGCCCTGGCCGAGCACCCCGAGCTGATAAACCAGGACTGCTACGGCGCCGGCTGGCTGGTAAAGCTGAGCGGTTATGACCCCGCCGGCCTGGGGGAGCTCATGGACGCCCCGGCCTACCAGAAGTTCATAGAGAGGGGCTGACATGGACTTCTCGCCCCATACCGAGGATGACCGCGCCCAGATGCTGGGGACCTTGGGCCTGTCTTCGTTGGACGAGTTGTTCGCGGCCATCCCCCCGGAGTTGCGCGCGCGGACCTGCGACCTGCCCAAACCTCTGAGCGAGTTGGAGGTGAGCAAACGCCTGGGCCGCCTGGCCGCCAAGAACGCGCACGGCCTCACCTGCTTTTTGGGCGCCGGTTTCTACGATCATTTCATCCCCGCCGCCGTGGACGCCCTGATAAGACGTAGCGAGTTCTACACCGTCTACACCCCCTACCAGCCCGAAATCGCCCAGGGCACCTTGCAGGCCATCTACGAGTACCAAAGCGCCATCTGCCGGCTCACGGGGCTTTATGCCTCCAACGCCTCGCTCTATGACGGCGGCACGGCCCTGTTCGAGGCGGCCATGCTGGCCGTGCGCAAGACCGGGCGCAAGCGTCTGGTGATCTGCCGGGCCGTAAACCCCATCTACCGCGTGATGCTGGCCTCCTACACCGCCAACCTGCACCTGGATCTGGTGGAGGAGGACCTGGAGGGCTCCGGCTGCGCGGCCGATTTGCTGGATGATCGCACCGCGGCGCTCATCATGCAAAACCCCGACTTCTTCGGCCGCGTGCACGAGTTCAGCCAAGCCTTTGCCCAGGCCCATGAGCACGGCGCCCTGGCCATCCTGTGCTGCAACCCTTTGTCGCTGGGCGTGCTGCGCACACCCGCCGAGATGGCGGCTGACATCGCCGTGGGCGAAGGGCAGCCCCTGGGCCTGCCTCTGTCCTTCGGCGGCCCCTACCTGGGTTTCATGGCCGTGAGCGAGGCGCTGCTCAGGCTCATGCCCGGCCGGGTGGTGGGGCGCACCGTGGATGGCCAGGGGCGCGTGGGCTACTGCCTGACCCTGCAAACCCGCGAGCAGCACATCCGCCGCGAAAAGGCCACCAGCAACATCTGCACCAACCAGGCCCTGTGCGCGGTGGCCGCCCTGATCTACCTGTGCCTCGTGGGCAAGGAGGGCTTAAGGGAGCTGGCCCAGCTCAACATGGCCCAGGCCGCCTATGCCCGCCAAAGGCTCATCGCCATCCCCGGGGTGCGCCTCATGGACTCTGGCCCCTGGTTCAATGAGTTCAGGCTGGAACTGCCCATCGACGCCCGCGTGGTGTCAAGCCGACTCATCGACAAGGGCATTGCCGCCGGCTTCCCCCTGGGGCGCTACTATCCCGAGCAAGCCAATGCCCTTCTGGTGGCGGTCACCGAAAAGCGCAGCAAGGAAGAGATCGGCAATCTGGCCGAGGCCCTGGAGGCGGTGCTATGAAAACCATCTTTCAACAGAGCCGTCCCGGCCGCCGGGGCGTGACCTTCCCCGCGCCGCTGCTGCCTGACGCCTGTTTTCAGGAGGCCTGCCTGGCGCCCCAGCTCTTGCGCCAAAAACCGGCGGAGCTGCCGGAGGTGGCCGAGATCGACGTGGTGCGCCACTTCACCAACCTCTCGCGCCAGAACTTCGGCGTGGACGTGGGCCCCTATCCCCTGGGCTCCTGCACCATGAAGTACAACCCCAAGTTCACCGAGGACATCGCCCGCCTGCCGGGCTTCGCCGGGCTGCATCCCCTGCTGCCCCAGCTCAGGCGGGGGGGGCTGCTGGCCCAGGGAGCCCTGGAGGTGCTCTACGAGATAGAGCAGCTCTTGTGCGCCATCACCGGCATGCGGGCCTTCACCATGCAGCCCCTGGCCGGCGCCCACGGCGAACTGACCGGGCTCATGCTCATGGCCGCCTACCACCGCCACCAGGGCAACCGTAAGTCCCTGGTGCTGGTGCCGGACTCGGCCCACGGCACCAATCCCGCCAGCGCGGCCATCGCCGGCTACGCCGTGCGCACCGTGCCCTCCCGGGACGGGGTGATGGACTTCCAGGCCTTCCAAGACATGCTCGGCCCCGAGGTGGCCGGGGTGATGATGACCAATCCCAACACCCTGGGGCTTTTCGAGCCCGACATCAAGCGCATCAGCGACGCCGCCCACGCCGTGGACGCCCTGATGTACTACGACGGCGCCAACCTGAACGCCATCCTGGGCATCGCCAAGCCGGCCGATCTGGGCTTTGACATCGTGCACCTCAACCTGCACAAGACCTTCGCCACGCCCCACGGCGGCGGCGGCCCCGGCTCCGGTCCGGTGGGGGTGGTGGAGAGACTGGACCAATTCCTGCCTATCTCGCGGGTGGCCCGCCGCGAGGACGGCACCCTGTTCCTGGATTACGACCGGCCCCAGTCCATCGGCTACGTGGCGCCCTTTTATGGCAACTTCGGGGTGGTGCTCAAGGCCTATGCCTACATCCTGGCCCTGGGTGGCGACGGCCTCAGAAAGGTGGCCCAGGACGCGGTGCTGGCCGCCAACTACCTGCGGGCGCGTCTGGCCCCCCATTGGCGGGTGGCCTTCGACCGCCTGTGCATGCACGAGGTGGTGTTCAGCGCCGCCGAGCAGGCCGCCCAGCATGGCGTCAACGCCGTGGACGTGGCCAAGGCGCTCATAGACTTTGGCTTTCATCCGCCCACGGTGTACTTCCCGCTGGTGGTCAAGGAGGCCATCATGATCGAGCCCACCGAGACCGAGAGCAAGGAGAACCTGGACGCCTTCGTTGAGGCCATGTTGACCATCGCGGCCAAGGCCAAGGATGACCCTGCCTGGCTGCACGCCGCGCCTCGCAGCACGCCCGTGGGGCGTCTGGACGAGGTGCGGGCCGCCCGCCAGCCCGACCTGGCCGAGCGCTGATCCCCAGGCCGGCGCGGCGACCCCGGCCGCCGCGCCGGCCTCTTGTCAAGGTCGCGCTCAAGGCGTAGGCTCCTTGTTCATGATCGTCGCCGACCTGCACATACACTCGCGCGACTCCCGGGCCACGGCCCGCGACCTGGACCCCGAGCACTTATGGCTGGCGGCCCAGCTCAAGGGCCTGGACCTCTTGGGCAGCGGCGATTTCACCCACGCCGTCTGGCTGGCCGAACTCCGGGAAAAGCTCGTGGAGACTGGCGACGGGGCCTATACCCTCAGGCCCGAGCTGGCGGCGTCACTGGAGCCCCAGGTGCCGGCCAGTTGCCGCCGCCCCGTGCGCTTTTTGCTCTCGGGCGAGATATCCTGCATCTACAAGCGCCACGGCGCCACGCGCAAGGTGCATGTCCTTATTCTCATGCCAGACTTCGCGGCGGTGGAGAGGCTCAATGCCCGCCTGGCCCGACTGGGCAACATCCACAGCGACGGCCGGCCCATCCTGGGCCTGGATGCCCGCGACCTCCTGGAGTTGTGCCTGGAGGTGGAGCCGGGGGTGATCTTCATCCCGGCCCATATCTGGACGCCCTGGTTCAGCCTGTTCGGCAGCAAGAGCGGCTTCGACCGCATCGAGGACTGCTTCGGCGATCTCACCGGCCACGTTGAGGCCCTGGAAACCGGGCTCTCCAGCGACCCGGCCATGAACTGGCGCTGGTCGGCCCTGGACCGCTTCACCCTGGTGTCCAACTCCGACGCCCACAGCCCGGCCAACCTGGCCCGCGAGGCCAACCTGCTCAACTGCGCGCCAACCTATGAGGCCCTGGCGGCGGCCCTGGCCGACCACGAGGGGCAAGGCTTCGGCGGCACCCTGGAATTTTTTCCCGACGAGGGCAAGTACCACCTGGACGGCCACCGCAAATGCGGCCAGCGCCTTACGCCCGAGCAGACCCGTAGCCACGGCGGGCGCTGCCCGGTCTGCGGCGGGGCCATCACCGTGGGGGTGCTGAACCGGGTGGAGGAGCTGGCCGACCGCCCGTTGGGGCAGGGACCGGCCCTACGGCGGCCCTTCGAGTCCCTGGTGCCCCTGGGCGAGGTCTTGGGCGAGGTAATGCAGCGCGGACCCGCCACCAAGGGCGTGCGCCAGGCCCTGGGCGAGCTGCGCGCCAAGCTGGGGCCGGAGCTGTACATCCTGCGCCAGGCCCCCCTGGAGGACTTAAAGCGCGTGGGCGGGCCGCTCTTGGCCGAGGCCATCGGCCGCATGCGCGCTGGCCGGGTGTGGCTGGAGGGCGGCTACGACGGCG
>JAKAGJ010000291.1 GCA_021815655.1 Deltaproteobacteria bacterium
CAAGGGCCTCACCCGCCAGCTCCTGGCCTTCGCCCGCAAGCAGGTCTTGCAGATGACCAACCTGAGCCTCAGCGATGTGGCCTTGAATTTCAGCAAGATGATAAAGCGGCTGATTGGCGAGGACATCGAGATCAAGATGGCCTTGGCCAAGGACCTTCCCCTGGTCAAGGCCGACCCCTCCATGGTGGAGCAGGTGCTGCTCAATCTGGCGGTAAACGCCCGCGACGCCATGCAGGACGGAGGAACCTTGACCATAGAGACCAGGCAGGTGCACCTGGATCAGAGCTATGCCACGGCCAGATTCGAGGTGGTGCCGGGAGACTATGTGAGGCTGGCGGTAACCGATACCGGCAAGGGCATGGATGAGGCCACCAGGCAGATGATCTTTGAGCCCTTTTTTACCACCAAGGACCCCGGCCAGGGCACCGGCCTGGGGCTGTCCACCGTTTACGGCATCGTCAAGCAGCACGGAGGTAACATCTGGGTCTATAGCGAGCCGGAGCAGGGCACTACCTTCACCATCTATTTCCCGGTGGCCCAGGTTGGCGAAACAGGCATTCGCAAGCTTGCCGAGGCCCCTCCCCTGCTGGGGGGCGGCCAGACCATCCTGGTGGTGGAGGACGACGCCAGCCTGCGCCGGCTTATCTGCTCGGCCCTGCCCAAGCTGGGTTACGAGGTGTTGTGCTCCGGGTCCGCCGAGGAGGCGCAGGCGCTGGCCCGCCAGCACCAGGGGACGATTCACATAATGCTTTCCGACGTGGTGATGCCTCAGATGAATGGCAAGGCCCTTTATGAGAGCCTGGCCCGCCTCAGGCCGGAGATGAAGGCGGTCTTCATGTCTGGTTACACCGAAGACGTCATCGCCCACCGGGGAGTGCTGGAGGAGGGGGTCAATTTCATCCAGAAACCATTTTCCATGAAACAGCTTTCCCATAAATTGGGATCAGCCCTGGCCCAAGGGCATGAAACCCCAGGACCGGCAAGGGGCGGCGAAAGCTAATCCCGTCTCGTCTTTCAGCAGCTTCGGCTGGCGGCCGGTGGCCGCGCCTTCAGGACCACCCAGCCAAAGATCAGGGCCGTCAGGCCAATGACCAGGGCCGCCAGCCAGAAGGAGGCCGCCAGGCCCAGCCAGGCCGCGGCCAGCCCGCCCAGCAGCGGCCCACTGGTGTGCCCCAGGTCCATGATGGAGCCCAAGAGGCCCATGGCCGAGCCGCGCCCCTGGTCGTGACACTGGTCGGCGATGAAGGCCGCCGAGGCCGAGGTGACCACCGACAGGCTCAGGCCGAATAGTACGCTCAGGCCCAGGAGGCTCCAGAAGGAGCCCAGCCAGGGGAAGGCGCCGATGCACACCGCCCCCAAAAGGCAGCCGGCGAAGATTTGCGGCGGCCGGCCGTGGCGGTCGGAAAACCGCCCCAGCAGGGGCTTGCTGAGCGCCAGGGTGATTACCTGGGCCGAGAGGAAGATACCCACCTCCCAGGCCCCCATGCCGGCTTGCAGGCTGTACAAGGGCAGGAAGACCTCGAAGGTGCCGTAGGCGAACAACACCGCCGCCTCGCCCAGGCAGGTGAGGAAGATGAGGCGGTTGGCCATGATGCGCCGGAAGGCGCCCCATGTCTGGCCCCAGGACTGGCCCCGGGTCTGCCGGGCCGGGCCGGCGGGTAAAAACCAGGCCAGGGCCAGCACCAGCACCCCGGCCAGGGCGCAGACCAGGTACACGCCCCGGAAGCCCGCCCCGGGATTGGCGGCCAGCAGGGTGAGGATGCCGCCGCCGGCCACGGGCGCGGCGAAGCGTCCCAGCAGAGTGGCCGTGGAGAACCAGCCGATCTTTTCACCCCGCGAGCCCTGGTGCAAATCCGCCACCAGGGCCATGGCCACGGGCATGAAGATGGCCGTGGCCAGGCCGTGGTACAGGCGCACCAGCATGAGCTGCCATATGTGGCCCACCAGCAGGTAGAGAAAGGGAGCGCTGGCAAAGACCAGGGCCGCCAGGAGCAGCATGCGCCGCCGCCCCAGGCGGTCGGACAATAGCCCCGCCGGCAGGCTCACGGCCACGCCGGTGAAGGCCGAAACCGCCGCCACCAGGCCGATGCCCGCGGGGTCGGCGCCCAGGTGGGCGGCAAAAAGCGGCAGCACCGGGCTCTTGGAGATGGTGGAGCTGAAGATGGCCAGGAGCCCGGCGCCGCACAGCAGCAGGAAGGGGCTGATGTTCATGACTGGTCCCCCGGTGGTCGCGGTGTCCGCCCTTGCTTGGGGCCAAGGGGTGTGCCCAGTCATCAAGTTTAGCGGCTCATGCCCAGACCGGCCGTTGAAAAACAGCCTGTTGGCGCGACAAGCGCCACCCCGGGCGAACCACGTTGGCCCGGGGGCTTCCGGGACGGCCCGCCCCCAGACCAGGCCAGGCTATGGTTGGTCCAACACGCCGCGCACCAAGGCCAATAGTTGGGCGCGCCTAAAGGGCTTGGCCACGAACCCTTTGGCCCCGTCAGCCTGGTTGCGGTCCGCCACCGCGTGCTTGCTGGCCAGGATCACCTTGGCCCAAGGGTCGAGGGCCAGAATCTCGTCCAGGGCCCGGCGGCCACCCATGCCCGGTATGTCCAGGTCCAGGATCACCAGATCGCAGGCCTCGGGCTGGGCGCGGTAGGCGGCCAGGGCCTCCTCGCCGCTGGAAACCTGGCGCACATGGTAGCCGGCCTGGGTCAATAGACGGGCGCCCAGGAGCAGCAGCACCTCCTCGTCGTCCACCAGGAGGATGCTTTCATGGCCGCCAAGGGCCTGGTGGGTGGGCTCGGCCGGCGGGCCGCCGGGTTGGGGCTGTTGGCGTTGGGGAAAATAGAAGCTGAAGGCCGTGCCATTCCCCATAGAGCTTTGGCAGGTCATGTGGCCGCCATGCCCCTTGACCATGGCGTAGACCGTGGACAGCCCCAGGCCCGTGCCCCTGCCCAAGGCCTTGGTGGTGTAGAAGGGTTCGAAGATGTGCTCCAAGGCCTGCGGGTCTATGCCCTGGCCGGTGTCGGAGACGGTGAGCACCACGTAGGGGCCTGAAAATTCCTGGCCGCAGGTCTGGCAGCGCCGCTGTCCCACCAACAGCCCCTGGGTCTTGAAGGTCAGCCGCCCGCCCTTGGGCATGGCCTCGGCGGCGTTGGCCCCCAGGTTGAGCAATATCTGCTCCAGTTGGTTGGCGTTGGCGTCGATGGCCCCCAGGGCGGGGTCCAGGTCCACCTCGATCTCAATCATTTCGGGTACGGTCTTGCCCAGGAGCTGGGCGGCCTGGCGCACTTCCTGGTTCAGGTCCAGGGGCTTCATCTCCACCTCCACCTTGCGGCTGAAGGTGAGTATCTGCCGCACCAGGGCCTTGGCCCTTTCGCCGGCAAGCAGGACCTGCTCCAGGTCGTGTGGGTCCACCTGTCCCCGCCTGGCGTCACCCAGGGCCATCTCGGTGAAACCCAGGATCGCCCCCAGGATGTTGTTGAAGTCGTGGGCAATGCCGCCGGCCAGGGTGCCCAGGGCCTCCATCTTCTGGGCCTGCTGCAACTGTCTTTCCAGGCCGCGGCGCTTCCGCCCGTCGCGCACGGCCTGGGTGATGTCGCGGGCGAAGACGGCGATGGCCGTGACTTCTCCCTGGGGGGTGGTGACCGGATAAAGGTGGTTGTCGAAGTACAGGTCCAGGCGCTGGTCCTTGTAGCGCAGGGGCTTGCCCGTGGCCAGGACCTCGTCCAAGTGGGCGCGGCGGCGCCTGGCCACCTCGGGCGGCATGAAGTCCAGGATGGGTTTGCCCTGCATTTCTTGCAAGCTAAGGCCCAGGCGTTGGGCCGAGCCCTGGTTGGCGGCCAGGACTTCATAGTCGCGGTTGAGCAACTGGATGGAGTCGGTGGTGGCGTCCAGCAAGCCCTGCATGGCCGCCTGGCTCTGGCGCAGGGCCTCCTCCGCCCGTTTGCGCTCGCTGATATCCCGTGCCAGCCCCTGGATGAAGCGGCGGCCGCCCACCTCCAGCAGGCTCACGCTCACCTCCACCGGCAGCAGGGAGCCGTCCTTGCGGCGGTGCTGGGTCTCGAAGCGCAGGCTCTCGCCGGGGGACAACTTCTGCCAGAAGGACTCCTGGTGACGGTCCGGTATCACCCGGGGGTCCACATCGTGAATGGAAAGGCCCAGCAGCTCCTCTCGGGAGTAGCCCAGGCTGGCGCAGGCGGCGCGGTTGACGTCCGTGATGACTTGATTCTCGTCCATGATGAACAAGGCGTCCGCCGCCTTGTCCACCACCGCGCGATAGCGTTCCTCGCTATGGCGCAGCCTTTCTTCGGCCTCCATCCTGGCCAGATAAC
>JAKAGJ010000292.1 GCA_021815655.1 Deltaproteobacteria bacterium
GAACTCGACGACAGCGCGCAGCCGGCGGCGCCCGGCGGCGAGGAGCACGATGCGCGACGCGACCTCGGCGTGCTGATGCAGTCCATCCCTGCCGCGCAGCGCGATGCGATCGTGCTGACGAAGATCGAGGGGCTGTCGGTGGCCGAGGCCGCACGGAGAACCGGTGCTTCGGAATCGGCGATCAAGGTGCAGGTGCATCGCGGGCTGAAGCGCCTGGCCTTGCGGGTGAAGGCCTCGGGGATGCTGAACAGCAGTCCTTCCTTGGATGAGAAGTACTCGTAGATGGTTCCCTCGGAGACCTCGGCCTCCTTGGCTATCTCCGCGATGGTGGATTCGTGAAAGCCCTTTTGCGCGAAGCTGCGCTCGGCGGCCTTAAGAATCTGCTCCTTGCGGACCTCCATCTTGGTCGGACCGTTCACCATGGCTTTCCCTTTCTCCCGGGGACGGCTAATCAGAGAACAGGTCTTCCTGGTTGGCCACGGTCACGGGGTCGTTCTCGCCGAGCCGAGCCGCCAGGCCCTTGCCCCTGACCAATTCGTAATGGAAGAAGTACTTCATGGTGGCCAGTTTTCCAAGATAGAACTTGCTGTCCTGCTCGCCCGCCCCCTGGGCCAAGGCCCCACGGGCCACCAGGCCCTGCTTAAGCCACTGCCAGGCCACCGCCACCAGTCCGAACAAGTCCAGATACAGGGTGGCATCGGCCAGGCCCAACTCTATGCGCCCCTCTTGCAGCAGGGCCTTCTTCAGCTCGGTGACCCGCACCAGATCGTCAAGGGCCTCCCCTAGACGCTGGCCGTAGGCGGCCAACTCCCCGTCGGTCCGGGCGGCCTCTATGTCCGAGCCCACCTCCTGGACAAAATGCCGTATGGCCAGGCCGTCCTGCATGCGCACCTTGCGCCCCAGCAGGTCCATGCCCTGGATGCCGGTGGTGCCTTCGTGGATGGCGTGGATGCGCATGTCGCGGAAATATTGCTCCACGCTGAACTCGTCGGTGTAGCCGTAGCCGCCCAATACCTGCACCGCGGCACTGGTGGAGAGGATGCCCATTTCGGAGGGGAAGGACTTGGCCACGGGCGTGAGCAGCTCCAGCAGCAGGTAGGTCCGCTGGCGATCCTCCTGGGGACCGTGGCTGGACAAGTCGGCGTACTTGGCCGCCTGCAACAGCAGAGACAAGGCCCCGTCCACCACCGAGCGCTGAAAGAGCAGCAGGCGCTTTATATCGGCGTGCTCGATGATGGGCACCTGGGGCTGGTGGGGGTCCTTGGACTGTACCGGCCGGCCCTGGGGGCGCTCCCTGGCGTATTGCAGCGAGGCGTAATAAGCGCCCGAGGCCACCGCCGTGGCCTGCTTGCCCACGCTGATGCGGGCCTCGTTCATCATCTGGAACATGTAGGCCAGGCCTTTGTGGGGCTCGCCGATGAGCCAGCCCCGGCAGTCGCCGGCCTCGCCCATGCTCAGCTGCACAATGGGGCAGCCCCGGTAACCCAGCTTGTGGAACACGCCGGCGGTGGCCAAATCATTGGGGACCAGCGCGGCGCCTTCCGGCCTTAGCTTGGGCACCACGAACAGGGAGATGCCCTTGACCCCCGCCGGGGCGCCCTTGATGCGCGCCAGCATGAGATGCACGATATTGTCCGCGCCATCATGATCGCCGGCGGAGATGAATATCTTTTGGCCGGAGATGAGATAATACCCCTGGTCGGTGGGCGTGGCGGTTACCGCCACGTCGGAGAGCGAGCTGCCGGCCCCGGGCTCGGTCAGGGCCATGGTTCCCTGCCAGCGGCCGTCGAGCATGGCGGGGACGTAGGTTTCCTTCAGCTCTTCCGTGCCGAAGGACAGGATGAGATGGGCCGCGCCGGTGGTGAGGCCCAGGTAGCCCGAGGCGGGGAAGTTGGCGGCGTTGAATATGAACAGGCAGGCGGTGTTGACCATGACCGGCAACTGCATGCCACCCTCGTCCTGGGAAAAGGGCGCGGCGATCCAGCCGCCTTCGGCGAACTCCCGCAGGATGCTCCGCACCTGGGGCAGCACCTTGCACTGGCCGTCCACCAGCTCGGGCGGGCGGCGGTCCATTTCCTGAAACACCGGGTACAGCAGACCATCGGCCAGCCGCCGGGCGGTGTCCAGCATCAGGTCGAAGCTCTCCTTGTCGTGGTCCTGGAATTGGGGCAGCGCGCAGAGCTTCTCGGCTTGATGCACTTCATGCAGTAAAAACCTAAGGCCGCGTTGGCTGAAATACTTGGTCATCTGGCGCCTCGCTTAAAAGGGGTTGATGGAAGGTCTTGTCTTCTTCGGCCACGGTCTTTATGAGCGTCGCCGGGGCCAAGCGGAGGCCGTATTTTTTCTCCGGCCCCACCAGCTTGGCGTACTTCTGCTTGCGGCCCCACTTGTCGGCGTGGCGCTGATGCCCCACGGCTTGTTGCAGATGTCTTGCTTGGAAGTTGGCGTCCATGCCCGAAAGGATTAAGGCCTTGACCGATTTGGCCAAGGCGCCTGGAGCCGGCGGGACCTGTTTTCCACCCGCACAACTCCCTGGGAGTCCGCCACGACCACCGTCCGGCCCGTTACCGGTGGAGCATGATGGTTCATCTTGGGTAATGCCAAGCAAAAACAAATAATTTACTGCATGGCGTTGTGTTACGCTTGACGCGGAGCCCACGGAGCTACATTATGTAAGCCCAGGCGGGTCGTCAAGTGATTATCAAGTCAAACTCTTACAAATGACCGATAAATAGCATGCCACTTCTTGTTATGCATTAATTATTTAATAGATAAATTAAATAGTTACTAAATTAAGTCTTGCGCGCTAAGAATTTTGATAATCATGTGGTCATGGTATAAGTTGCCGAGACTCGCTAGGTATTAGATTAGATATAACATATGGTTACCTACATCGTCCACGGCTTGGACGCCGGCCAGGCCGGTGGGGCCGCGACGGCCGGAAAACAAAATGGAGAACGACGCAATGGCCGATGGCAAGGAGGGAAAGGCGCAAGACTGGGCGCCCGAGGTGGCCGAGCTGCGCCGCCGTGAGGACCTGGCTCGCCGCATGGGCGGGGTGGCCAACGTGGAGCGCCAGCAGGCGGCGGGACGGCTCACCGTGCGCCAACGCATCGACCTGCTCTTGGATACCGGCACATTCCACGAAACCGGCGCCCTGGCCGGGGCGCCCACCTACCGGGATGGCCAGTTGGTGGATCTGCTGGCCTCCAACTTCATAATGGGCACGGGCCGGGTGGAGGGGCGCCGGGTGGTGGTGGGCGGCGACGACTTCACCATCCGGGGCGGGGCCGCCGACGCGGCCATCGGGGCCAAGGCCCCCTATGCCGAGCGCATGGCCCTGGAACTGCGTCTGCCCATGGTGCGCCTGGTGGATGGCACCGGCGGGGGCGGCAGCGTCAAGTTCCTGGAAACTCATGGCCGCACCTACGTGCCCTACAACCCGGCCATGGACCTCATGGTGCCGCTATTGGAGACGGTGCCGGTGGTCAGCGCCGCCCTGGGGCCGGTGGCCGGTTTGGGCGCGGCGCGGGTGGTGTTTTCCCATTTTTCGGTGATGCCCAAGCAGACCGCCCAGGTCTTCGTGGCCGGGCCGCCGGTGGTGGAGCCGGCCTTGGGCCGCAAGGTGGGCAAGGAGGAACTGGGCGGTTTCAAGATTCACGCCCGGGATTCGGGCGTGGTGGACAACGAGGCCTCCAGCGAGGCCGATGCCTTGGCCCAGGTGCGGCGCTTTTTGTCCTACCTGCCCAGCTCGGTCTACGAACTGCCCCCGGTGGTGCCCAGTTCCGACCCCGCCGAGCGCCGGGAGCAAGACCTGCTCTCCATCATCCCCCGCGACCGGCGCAAGCATTTCGCGGTGCGGCGCATCATCGAGATGGTCATGGACCGGGACAGCTTCTTCGAGATCGGGCGACGGCAGGGGCGCTCGGCGGTGGTGGGACTGGCCCGGCTGCAAGGCCGGCCGGTGGGAGTCATGGCCAATGATCCCGCCTGGCTGGGCGGCGCCCTGGACGTGCGCGCCTCCGAGAAGCTCACCCGCTTCATCGACATGTGCGACACCTTCCATTTGCCGGTGGTGAACTTCGTGGATTTGCCGGGCTTTCTGATCGGCATCGACGCCGAGAAGCAGGGCACCATCAGGGCCGGAGCGCGTTGGATTTATTCGGTGTACCAGGCCCGGGTGCCCTGGTGCTCGATCATCCTGCGTCGGGCCTTCGGGGTGGCAGGCGCCGCCCATGGCAACCACAGCCGCCTCAACCTGCGTTTTGCCTGGCCCTCGGGCGAGTGGGGCTCCCTGCCCCTGCGTGGTGGGGTGCA
>JAKAGJ010000293.1 GCA_021815655.1 Deltaproteobacteria bacterium
GACCCAGGAGGGCGGCGGGGCCGGTCACCTGGCCAACGTGGCCCGCGAGTTCGAGGTGCCGGGGCTCTTTGGCCTGGGCCAGGCCGCCGAGACCCTGGTCAACGGTCAGGAGGTCACCGTGGACGCCGACGGCCTGACCATCTACGCCGGCCGCGTGGAGGAGCTTCTTGACCGGGTGGCCACGCGCCGCAACCTCATGGAGGGCAGCCCCGTGCACCAGACCCTGGTGCGGGCCATGGGCTACATCGCCCCGCTGACCCTCATCAATCCCGACGCCCCCCAGTTCCGGGCCGCCAACTGCCAGACCCTGCACGACATCACCCGCTTCTGCCATGAAAAGGCCGTGCACGAAATGTTCGCCTTCGGCAAGGAGCACCATTTCTCCGAGCGCTCCAGCAAGCAGCTCTTCTACAAGGTCCCCATGCAGTGGTGGGTCATCAACCTGGACGACGGCTTTGGGCAGGACGTGCAGGGCAAGTATGTGCACCTGGAAAACATCGCCAGCATACCCATGCTGGCCCTGTGGGAGGGCATCATCGCCGTGCCCTGGGCCGGGCCGCCGCCCGTGGACGCTCGCGGCCTGGCCTCGGTGATGTTCCAGGCCACCACCAACCGGGCCCTGGTCACCTCGGTCAAGAGTTCCTACGCCAACCGCAACTACTTCATGATCTCCCGCAATTTTTGCAGCCTCTATTCCCGCTTCGGCTTCCACTTCTCCACCGTGGAGAGCATGGTCAGCGAGCGCGCCAGCGAGAACTACATCTCCTTTTCCTTCAAGGGCGGGGCGGCGGACTACGGCCGGCGGCTGGCCCGCACCCAACTGGTGGCGGCGATTCTGGACGAGTACGGGTTCAGGGTGCAGGTGAAGGAGGACGCGGCGTTTGCGCGCATCGAGGGGCTGGACCAGGAGACAATGGAGGGACGCTTGAGGGTATTGGGCTACCTGTCCATGCACACCCGCCAGCTGGACATGGTCATGGGCGACCCGCGGGCCTTGGCCCATTACGCGGCCCGGCTGCGCCAGGACCTGGCGGGCGTGTGCCCGTTACCGGAGACGGCGGCGGTCCCCCCCTCCGAGGAGCGGAAGGAGGCGGCCCGGGCCTGAGGCCGCTTGGCCTATGTTCGAAAGCGCCTCCACGGGAGCCGACAACGCCGGCGAACGAGTTGCCCGGCCCGTTATAGCCCGCCGCGGCCCAGGGACCTACTTGCCCGCCGATTCCTTGAGCGCGCTGATCTTCTTCTCTTGCAGGGATTTCTTCTGGTAGGCGTCCTGGATCTTGTAGACCAGTTCGTCGATCACCGCCGGCTTGAGCAGGTAGTCGAAGGCCCCCAGCTCCATGCCCTCGATGGAGACCTCCAGGTTGGCGTGGCCGGTGAGCATTATCACCTCCACCAGGGGGTGGGCCTTCTTGATGTGGCGGATCACCTCCAGGCCGCTCATGCCCGGCATCTTCACGTCCAGCACCACCACGTCCACCGGCTCCTGGTCCAGAAGCTTCAAGGCGTCGGCCCCGTTGGTGGCGTTGAGCACGCTGAGCTTGCGCAGGGTCAGCCGGTTGGTCAAGGGCTCCATGAAGTCGGGTTCGTCATCCACCAAAAGCACCTTGATCTCGGCCATGGCCCTAACCTCCCGGTTGGAAAACCGCCGGCCTGGGCCGGGTCTTCGGCGTCCTGGCCGCGGTCCAGGTGGCGCCCGTCCATGCCCGCGCAGCGGCTGATGGCGTTAACTCTATTATTTTTGCCCCTGGGCTTCAAGGGCCAATAAGGAAGGGGCCCGGCCGGTGGGGACGGCCGGGCCCGGTGGTAGGTGACCAGGCCCCCGGCCGGGACCCTCCTCCGCGGTTGGGGTGCCGGCCGGGACCCTGGAGTGGAGGCTAGTGTTCCAGCTGCATGCCGGCGCCCTCGAACATGTACATGATGGAGTAGCCGTACCAGAGGGTGTACACCACATAAAACAGCAGGGAGAAGACCACGATGCCCCACTTGTCGCCGATATTCTGGGGCGTGACGCCAAAGTAGTTGTAGGAGCATTCCACGGCCTTGGTCTTCACCGTGGCCGCGAACTTGGCCTCGGGGAACTTCTTCTGCTTGTTGAGGTCCTTTTCCATGCTGTTCAAGGCCTGGTGCCAGGTGTAGAGCACCAGGCGCTCGGGGTAGCCGTACTTGTTGGCCACCTTTTCGCCGCGGTTGTGGAACATGTCATCGGAATCGGCCAGGCAGTTTTGCATTATCTTGCCCAGGCTGCCCTTGACCTTGACCGTGGAGCCTTCAACCGTGGCCTCGGCCCCGCCGCTGGCCCTGAACAGAAGCGCGCTCTGCTCGGCCTGGCGGGCGTCCTTCATGGCCAAGGCAAGCTCCACCTGCTTGTCCTGGAACTGCTCGGCTTCCTTCTTCACCTTGGGGATGTAGTAGGCCGAGCCCTTGGAGATGGTGTTGTAGAGGTTGTCCAGGTAGTTCAGGCCGTTTTGCTCCTTGCCGTTGGTGTCCTTGCCGTACCAGGGCATGAAGATGGCGATGAACACGGCGATGAAGGCGACCATCAGGACCAGACCGCCCATGAACTTCTTGGGTTGGGTGGACATCAGTGCACCTCCCCTTTCAGCTTCTTTATGTTCAGTAAAAAGGTGCCGATGACCCAGATGGCAAATATGCTGATGACGATGAAGAAGGCATAGATGCCAATGTCGTCCAGAATCTTGGCCGTGTCCTTGGAGATGGTGATGTACTCCATCTCGCCCATCTTGCCCGGCAGGGCGAAGACCCGGTTGATGAAGCCGGCCAGCACCGCCATGGCGTAGAACCCGCGGATGTAGATGCCCGGCACCACCTTGGTCACCATGGCCCCCACCTGGATGCCCAGCAGCGAGCCCAGGAGCATGCCCATGGCCAGGGTGTAGAAGATGAAGCCATAGATGGCGTACTGGCTTATGGCCGCGTAGCCGGCGGTGAACACGATCTGGAAGATGTCGGTGCCCACGGTGGTCAGCGAGCTGACGCCCAGAACGTAGACGAAGATGGGGAAGGTGAGGAAGCCGCCGCCCACGCCCATGATGGCCGCGGCGAAGCCCACCAAAAAGCCCGACAGCACCAGAAACAGCCAGGATATCTGCCGGCCGCCCGGCACCAGGCCCTGGTCGAAGGTAATCATGGGCGGGACCTTGATGGCCTGGAGCCTCTGGGGCAGGCCCCCCAGATCGGCGCCTTCGCTCTTGCCGCCGCCATGGGCGCCGCCGGTGTCGCCCTTCTTGCGGGCCTTGAGGAAGTCCAGCAGGGAGTAGGCGCCCAAAAAGCCCAGCATGAAAACGTAGATGGTGGTGATGAAGGCGTCGCTCAGGATGGGGTTGATCTCATAGATCACCCGGTTGATAACCCCGCCGCTGGTGGCCCCGCCGATGGCCCCGATCAGGAAGATCAGCGCCAGGGAGACGCTGATGTTGCCCAGCTTGCGGTGGATGACGCTGCCCATGATGGCCTTGGCGAAGATGTGGAACAGGTCGGTGCCCACGGCCAGGATGCCCTTGATGCCAGCGGACATGAGCGCCGGGGCGATGATGAAGCCGCCGCCGGCGCCAATGCAGCCGGTGATGAGCCCGGCCCCGATGCCTATGCCGATGGAGGCCAGGAAGATGCCGGTGGTGTAGAAGGCCGGGCTATAGGCTTTTTTACCACCCAGGAACTGCGGCAAGGCCTCGCCCAACTGGTCCGCGAAGGCCACCCCACCCAAGAGTATGGGAATCAAGAGCAGCCCCAGCAGCAGCAGCCGTTTTCTGTCCGCCAGGATGGTGCGCGACACATCCAGTTCCCATTGGGCATGGGCACGGGCGCCGGCGACCATGAACTGGCCAAATTGTTTAAAGAAACTCATAACCATTTTCCTCCACTTGATCCGTTCTGCCTCGGGGACGCCGCCAGGCCGCAAACCTTTCGTCGCCCTCCTCCTCACTCCCCTATAACTAGATGCTCAGGCCAGCCCGCCCCTGGCTTCGCGCCACCCCACCGAGGCTCGGATCTGTTCCAAGAGGGTATCCAGATCGCAAGGCTTGACCAGATACTCGTAGGCTCCCAGGGTCATGCCGGAGATTGCCGAGTCCAACGTGGCATGGCCGGTGAGCATGATTACCTTCACCTTGGGATGGCGGTCCCTGATCTGCACCAGGGTTTGCAGGCCGTCCATCTCCGGCATTTTCTGATCCAGGATCACCACGTCGCTTTCCTGCTGATCGAGCATCTCCAGGGCCTGGGCCCCGCTGGAGGCTATTCGCACCGCCAGTCCGCGCCGGTTCAGGCGTTTGCTCAT
>JAKAGJ010000294.1 GCA_021815655.1 Deltaproteobacteria bacterium
GGCACATGACGATGCGCCGGTCCAGGGCGTGTTCGCAACAAAGCACCTCGGCCCGCAGCCACTGGGCGATCTGGGCCAGGCTGACCTGCAAAGAGGCCGGCGCCTACTGGTAGCGCTCGACCAGGTCCACCGCGGTGTCGGCCATGACCTTGCGGTGGGTGTCCTGGTCGATCACCACCACCGGGGCCACGCCGCAGGCCCCCAGGCAGCGCACCTGCTCCAGGGTGAAGCGGCGGTCTTCGGTGGTGGAGTCCACCGGGATGTCCAGGTGGCGCTGCAGGCGCTCCAGGACCTCCTTGCCGCCGCGCACGTAGCAAGCGGTGCCCATGCACACCCGCACCGTGTGGCGACCCTTGGGGGTCATGCTGAAGAATGAATAGAAGGTGGTGACGCCGAAGACCTCGTGGCCGGGCACGCCCAGCTTTTGGGAGATGCGCTCCTGCACGCCCACCGGCAGATAACCCACCACGCCCTGCACCTGCTGCAAGACCGGGATGAGCCCGCCAGGCTTGCCGCGGTATTTTTGGCAGATCTCGTCGATCTGGGCCAGCATCTCGGCGGTGACGTCCTCGGGCATCTGCTTGGAAATATCCTGGGCCACGCTCATGGCACGCTCCTTGACACTATGACTGGGGGCCGCGCTGGGCCGATGTGTATTTCTGTCCGCTGTCGGTCATAGCACAGGCCATCCAAGCTGGCAAGGTCTTTCAAAAGGCGGCCAGGACCAACAGCGCCAGGGCCTCGGCGGTCTCGATGGCCGCGCCCAGGGTGTCGCCGGTCACGCCGCCCAGGCGGCGGCGAAACCACAGGGCCAAGAGCAGACCCCACAGCCCCACCGCCAGGGTCGCGGCCACCCCGGCCCGGCCGGCCACCACCCCTGCCACCACCAGGGCCAGCCCCGCCCCGGCCAGCTCGGGCAGCCAGCCGGCCCCGCCGGCCACCCCCGCGCCCAGGCCCTGGGCGCGGGCCGGGGGCATGAGAGCCGCCAGCATGGCGGCCAAGGCCCGACCCAGCCCCGGGGCCAAGATCAACGCGCCCCACAGGCCCGGGCCGCTCAGGGAGGCCAGGGCCGCGAACTTTAGCAGGAGCGTACCCACCACCGCGCACAGGCCGAAGGCGCCCACGCGCGAATCCTTCATGATCTCTAGGGCGCGCTCGCGGCTGGTCATGTGCACCAGCGCGTCGGCGCTGTCCGACAGGCCGTCCAGATGCAAAAAGCGGCTCATCCCCGCCCACAGCACCACCAGGAGCGCCGCCAGGGGCAAGGGCGGCAGCCAGCGTCCCAGGAGCCAGGCCAGGCCGGCCATCGCCAGGCCCAGCAGGAGCCCCACGGGGGCGTACCAGGCCCGCGAGCGCCGCAAATCCTCGGGGCCGGCCCGCAGGTCCGACCTCACCGTGGCCACGGTGAGGAACTGCAAGGCCAGCAAAAAGGCCGTCATCCCCTGGGTTCCGGGTCGCCGGTAACGCCGGCCGAGGCGAAAGTGGCCATCTCGTTGTAGATAGCCACCGCCGAGCGCAGCAGATTGAGGGCCAGGGCGGCGCCGGTGCCCTCGCCCAGGCGCAGGTCCAGGTCCAGGAGCGGCCGCTTGTTCAAGGCCTGACACTGGGCGCGGTGCCCCTGCTCCTGGGAGGAGTGGCCCACGATGAAATAGGACCCCGCCGCCGGGGCCAGGCGGGCGGCCACCAGGGCGCCGCTGGTGGAGATGAAGCCGTCCAGGATCACCGGCACCCGGCGGGCGGCGGCGGCCAGGCAGTAGCCGCAGATGGCCGCGATCTCCAGGCCGCCCACGGCGGCCAGCACCCCCAGGGGATCGGCTGGGTCGGGGTGGCGCCGGGTCAGGACCTTTTCCAGCACCGCGATTTTCTGGGCCAGGCCCTGGTCGTCCAGGCCGGTGCCCCGGCCGGTGACCTGGGCCGGGGCCAGGCCGCAGAACACCGAGGTCAGGGCGGCGCTGGCCGTGGTGTTGCCGATGCCCATGTCGCCGGGGATCAGAAGGTCCACGCCCTGGTTCATCAACTCCTGGGCCACGCGGGCGCCGGCCATTAGGGCCTGTAGCGCCTCCTCGCGGGTCATGGCCGGCCCCTCCAGCATGTTGGCGGTGCCGGGGCGCACCTTGGCGGCGATCAGGCCCGGCAGTTTGTCGAAAGCATGGTCCACGCCCACGTCCACCACCTTGACCTCGGCCCCGGCCTGGCGGGCCAGCACGTTGATGCCCGCGCCGCCGGCCAAAAAGTTGAGGACCATCTGGGCCGTGACCTCTCGTGGGTAGAGGCTCACCCCGGCCTGGGTGATGCCGTGGTCGGCGGCAAACACCGTCACCGCCGCCCGAGGCTGGGTCAGCTCCAGGCTGCCGCGCATCACGCACAGATCCCTGGCCAGCTCCTCCAGGCGGCCCAGGGCGCCCCGGGGCTTGGTGAGGTTGTCCAGGCGGTCCTGGGCGGCGCCGGCCAGGGAGTAATCCGGGGCCTGGATGGCCGCCACCAGCTCTGATAGTCGCTGCATTTTGCCGATCTCCGTGGTTTGCTTAAGATGGCAGCGCGCCCTTGAGGGCCAGGGGCAGCCCGGCGGCCACCAGTATCACGTTGTGGCAGACTTTGGCCAAGGCCTGGTTGAGCTGCCCGGCGCAGTCGCGAAAGGCCCGGGCCAGGGCGTTGTCCGGCACGATGCCCAGCCCCACCTCGTTGGCCACCAGGATCACCCGGGCCTTTAGCCCCGGCAAGGCCAGGCACAACTCCTGGCCCCGGGCCCGCACGGCCCCGGCCTCCAGGCCGGCCTGGGTCATGAGGTTGCTGAGCCACAGGGTCAGGCAATCCACCAGGAGCACGGCCCTGGGCCCGTCGGCCTGGGCCAGCGCGCCGGTGAGGTCCAGGGGCTCCTCCAGGGTGGACCAGCGGGGGCCGCGCTCTCCCTGATGGTGGCGGATGCGTTGACGCATCTCGTCGTCATGGGCCTGGGCCGTGGCGATATACACCAGGCGGTCGGCGCCGGTGGCCTTGTGGGCCAAGTCCAGGGCCAAGGCGGTCTTGCCGCTCTTGGCCCCGCCCAGGATGAGGGTGCTTGCACACATGGGCCTAGTCATAGCGCAAAACCCGGGCCGCTTCAATGCGCCTGGGGGGCGTGGCGGCGCTCGCCCGGCCCGTCTTGAAGAGTACCCGGTCTTTCTGCTATGTTTGAAGAAGTTGACAACGGCCTGTAATCACGATGGATGCCCCCGCCGCCCCTGGCTGGCCGGGGGTTTGGCGCCGCCAGGGGAAGGTCCACCTGAAAGCCAGCCGCCTGCATCTGACCCTGGCCAGAAGCCCCAGGCACCTGGGACCAGCGCCCCTGGCCGCCCGCCAGGCCCGGCGCGGCCCCCTGCTGCCGCTCTTGGTGGGCCTGGCCAGCCTGGCCGGGCATTGGCTGGTGCTGGGGGTACGCCTGGGCGGCGACAGCCCCCGCTACCTGGAGGCGGCAAGCCGCCTGCTCTCCGGCCTGCCCCTGGTGGACAAGCAGGCCGATTTTTGGGCCTACGACTGGCTGGTGGCGGGGGTGTTCTTCCTGGGCGGCGGCCAGGGCGGCGTGGTGGCGGCCCAGTGCCTGCTCTCCCTGGCCGCCGGCCTGTTGCTCTACGCCGGGGTCAGCCGGGCCTTGGGCCACCCGGCGGGCCTGCTGGCCAGCCTGGCCTATCTACTCTGGCCCGACCTGCAACGATGGAACTGCTACCTGCTCAGCGACGGCCCCTGCAACAGCCTGCTGGCCGCCAGCCTGGGGCTGGCCCTGCTGGCCGCCCGCCGCTGGTCCTGGTGGCTGCTCTTGGCCCCGGTGCTGCTGGCCCTGGCCCTGATGCGCCCCGAGGCGGTATTTTTCCTGCTGCCCCTGGCGCTGTATTTTTTCCTGGGCCGCCAGCCGGCGGCCGGCCTGGCTCTCTTGGCCGGCGCGGTCCTGCTGCTTGTGCTCAAGGCCCCTTCGCCGGCCTCCACCAGCGAAATACTGGAGCACTGGGGCCGGGGCACCGTGATCTGGGGCTATCCCGCCCTGGACCACCCCCCGGCGGTGGCCATCGTCAGCCATTCCCTGGCCGGCTGGCTGGGCCAGGCCCTGCGGCAGGACCCCCTGGGCCTGCTGGCGGTGATGGGACAGCGGGGCTTCTGGTTCCTGGCCCACGCCCGGCCCTTCTATTCCCTGGCCCACAACCTGGCCGCCGGGCTGTCCAGCCTGTGCCTGCTGGCCTTGGGCCTATGGGGGCTTTTCGCCGGACAAGGGCCGGGAAGGGAGCGGGCCTTGGGCTGGGCCATGGTTCTGGTGCAGC
>JAKAGJ010000295.1 GCA_021815655.1 Deltaproteobacteria bacterium
GCCATAAACCGCGTCGGAGCACAGTTCCGGGCAGGTGTGCGGGGCGTACCATTCCTGGTAGGTCTCCACCGAGCGCAGCCTGAAATCGGCGGACAGGTCCACCACCTTGGCCCCGGCGGCCAAGAGCGCCGGCACCGCGGCCATGGCCGTCTGGTGGGGCACGGCGGTGAACACCAGTTGGCCGGCGGCGGCCAGGGCCGCAGGGTCGGGCTGGCAGAAGGCCAGGTCCAGGGCCGGCTCCAGGGCCCCGAAGACCCGGCTTACCTTCTGTCCTTCGTACTGCCGGGAGCTGACCGCCTTCAGCTCCAGCTGGGGGTGCATGGCGATCAGACGCATCAGCTCCACGCCGGTGTAGCCGGAGCCGCCCAAAATGGCCACGGGTATCATATGCCGCCTCCCATATCTAGGCGCAAGCGAGGCCATCCCTGGCCGCGCTTGCCAATCGGTCCGGCAAAAGAGGGTTTGTGCCCGACCTGTATATCAATTTTGTGGCGCTGACGGCCCCTGGCCACCCGGGGCCACAAAAAACGGGGAAGGCCCCTCTGGGCCCTCCCCGCACGCACGCCCCAGGGGGCGATTAACGCTTGGAGTACTGGAACCGGGCCCGGGCGCCGCGCTGGCCGTACTTCTTGCGCTCCTTCTTGCGAGGATCGCGGGTGAGCAGGCCGGCGCGCTTCAGGGTCTGGCGCAGCTCGGGATTGAAGACCAAGAGCGCGCGGGCGATACCGTGGCGGATGGCGCCGGCCTGGCCGGTGGTGCCGCCGCCGGCCACCGTGACCAGCACGTCGAACTGGTCCTGGGTGTCGGTGAGCGCCAAGGGCTGACGCAGGACCATGGTGTCGGTCTCGCGGCTGAAGTACTGCTCCACGGAGCGCTTGTTGATGACCACCTTGCCGTTGCCGGGGGTTAGCCAGCAGCGGGCCACGGCGTTCTTCCTTTTACCGGTGGCGTAGTAGCTCGACTCAGGCATGGGTAAGCACCTTCTCTACAGGGCCAATGGCTGGGGCTGCTGGGCCTGGTGGGGATGAGTGGGCCCCGCGTAGACCTTCAGCTTCTTGAGGAGTTGACGGCCCAGGCGGTTCTTGGGCAGCATGCCCCGCACCGCCGTGCGCAAAAGCTCCTCGGGCTTGAGTTGCACCAGGCGCTTGGCCGCCGTGGCGGTGATGCCGCCGGGAAAGCCGCTGTGCCGGTAGTAGGTCTTCTGCTCCCACTTGCGCCCGGTGAGCTTCACCTTCTCGGCGTTGACCACGACGATGAAATCGCCGGTGTCCAGGTGGGGGGTGAAAATGGGCTTGTGCTTGCCCCGCAGCCGCATGGCCACCTGGGTGGCCAGACGCCCTAGGACCAGGTCCGTGGCGTCGACCACGAACCAGTCGCGGGAGAAGTCTTCCGGTTTGGCAACATAGGTCTTCATGATACCCGCCTATAGCGTATCGGAGTACGAGGCGCGCTAGCGCCCCAGTGGGAGTCGAAGCTGTATTTATAGGGTACAGCCGCCCATCTGTCAAGACCTAGACCAGCTTGCAATCAAACGAATTGCTTGTGCTTGCTTGAGGCCTGCCATGCGGGCCATGGCCCGGCGGGGCCGGGTAAAACCGCGCCTTTACCCGGCCGATGGCAAACAAAGCCATGGATTCACCCCAGCCAACAGGTCGGCCGGGGATCCCGATGATGGCGTTGTTTGCATCTTGGCGCTAGTAGGTGGAATTGGAGACGCTCCTGATCTGGCCCCAGCCCAGCAACTCGCCGAAACCACCAAGGGAAAAGGCCAGATAATAGCCGCGGTTGACCGTGTCGTCCACGTAGTAGGTGCGGATGCCCCAACACTGGCTCTCGAAGGCCAACTCGTAGATGGACTGAAAGTTGGTGTAATCGCTCAGGTCTCTGTGATTGGTGTAGCTTATGGACCATTCCTTGGTGATGGCCATGGTCACCTTGCCGCGCACCTGCTTGACGTTGTCGGCGGTGAAACGGTAGTCCACGGTTATGGCGTCGCCGCGGCGGTTCCTGGTCTTCATGAGGCCGTTGATCTGGTCCCAGCGATGCTGGTACAGGTTCCAGGAGGTGTCGCCCTCCATGTAGAGGTATTTGCTGTGGTAGAGGATCAGCCGCTGGTCGATGTTGCCCCAGTAGCGGGGGTCGGGGTCGCCGGTGGTGGGGTCTTGGCGGTATTCGTTGAGGTTGAAGGCGTGGGCAATCTGATAGTTTAAGAATTCCTGATAGATGGGCCGCACGTCGCCGGTCTGGTCGTCCTTGGCGATGCGCTTGCTGGTCAGGGTGTTCTGCACGCCGTAGGAGACCTGGTTGACCAGTTGCTGGTTCTGGTTCTGGCGGGCCAGCAGCGGCAGGTCGTCGTCGGATATGTTGGGCTGGTAAGAGTAGTTGACGTAGGGGCGGAAGGCGTGCTTGAGCTTCAAGGGGTCCTCGGGGGTGCCGAAGTCGAAGACCCGGTACATATAGGTGGAGGCCTGGGTGGAGAAGCTCCAAAGCTCGCTGGCGCCGGTGGTGGGCCCGGCGGTGTCCGGGGTCAGGTCGTCGCGGGTGACGTTGTAGAAGCGTTGCTTGTAGCTGAAGCTGGGCTCCACCGAGATGTAGTCGTTGAAGTTCAGCGGCAAAGAGAAGGTGGGGGAGACATCGCTGATGTGTCCGGTGGCACCTTCCTGCTGGTAATAGTAGTTGTAGGCCGATGTCATCTGGAAATACCAGCCCGTGTCGCCCATCGGCTGGCGGGTGGCGTCGAAGGACAGGTAGGGCAACTGCTGCTGGGTGCGCTTGTTGTCGCTGGCCAGGTCGTCGTTGTAGATCAGGCTGCCGTTGAAGGTGGCGTTGGACCAGTAGCGTTGCAGGTTGATCTTGTTGGTGCGCCAGGTGGAGGTGCGGGGGTCCAACTCGCGGCCGAAGCCCTCGATGAAGCGCTGGTTGGTGGCCTCGAAACCCGAGTGGACGAAGGTAAATTCCTTGAGATAGTCCTGGTCGCTGACCAGGTCGATGTCCATCTTGATATTCATGTTGTCGTTGAACAACCGCTGGTCGTTCTTCATGCGGAACCAGTAGCGGGACTTGTAGGCCTCCACGTTCTTGAGCTGGTCCTTGAGCTCCTGGCCCATGGCGTCCTCGGGCATGTAGTCCAGGGCCATCATGCCCTTTGAGCCGGGGGTCAGGGCGTAGCGGTATTCCGCGCCATAGTCCAGGCCGCGGTAGGACATGTAGTTGAGGGTGAAGGTGGCGTCCTGGTCCTCGCCCAGGGTCTGGTACCAGGGCTGGCTCCAGATGGCGCCGTCGCGGTCGGACATGCCCAGCATGGGCGGCAACAGGCCGGACTGGCGCCGGAACTTGGCCGGGAAGGTGGCCCAGGGCGTGTACAGCACCGGCACGTCCAGGATGCGGAAGGCGGCGCCGTTGATGGTGCCGAAACCGTCCAGGTCCACGTCGATGTCGCTGCCGGATATTTTCCAGGCCGGGTTTACGCCGTCGCAGGAGGTGAAGGAGCCCTTTTGCAGGTGGTAGGATTCCTTGCCCACCTTGTCGATTTCTTGGCCCCGCATGTAGAAGTTGTTGGACTTGATGAATATCTGGCCGTCGTACACCTTGCCGGTGCCGCCTTGCATGTCGATGAGCAAGCGCTGGCCGGTGAGCACCTCGCCACCGGTCTCCATGCGCGCCCGTCCCTCGGCCTCGGCCACCAGTTTCTCGGATTGCAAGCGCACGCGGTCGGCGAAGATCTTCATGCCCCCGCGCACGATCTCCACCTCGCCCTCGGCCACATAGGTTTTGGTGGCCTCCTCAAAGACCACGCGGTCGGCGCGCACATCCACCGGCCCTTGGGCGTCCACGCGCACCAACTGGCTGGGGGAGTTCGAGGGTGCCGCGGCGGCCGGGGAGGCGCCCGTCACCAGCAGCAATGCCGAAAGCAGCCCGATGATAATCTCGCTTGCCCAACGCCTACTTACCGCCACGATCTCCTCCTCACGGGCGTGCCTTTGGCCAAGACACTGTTGCTGTCGCACCGTAGCAGATGGCGCAAAATATGGCAAGTCGCTTGTGGTTGCGCGGGGTAATGCCGGCGGGCCTCAATGGCCCAGACCCGCGGCGGCGCCCCGTTAACCAAAGGGTCTAGGGACGGTCCTGGCGGCTGTCCGGGGTCAGGAGGGCCAGGGCCTCGCCCACGGTGAACAGGGAGCCGGTAACCAGCACCACCCCCTCTGGCCCGGCCA
Organism: Deltaproteobacteria bacterium; assembly: GCA_021815655.1. Lineage (GTDB taxonomy): Bacteria > Desulfobacterota > Desulfarculia > Desulfarculales > Desulfarculaceae > JACRDC01. The sequence continues at coordinate 4,215 of JAKAGJ010000295.1, forward strand.
GACCCCGGGCCGTGGCCAGGGCCTGGGCCAGGTCCGGCTCCACCCGGCCGGGGGGGGCGCCGGCCGGGGCGGCG